>LFSE01000126.1:0-437 GCA_001513075.1 Clostridiales bacterium DTU074
TTTAATTTAAAGGATAGGATAGTAAGCATTTTTGATCCAGGTGCTCGGCCAATTAGAAAAGGTAAAATCAAATTTCCGACGGAGTTTGGTCGCAAGGTACTAATCACAGAATCAGAAGAGGGAGTAATAACCCATTATGAAGTTTACGAAGGGAACCCATCTGACGAGTTATTGCTTATCGATGCCATAAAAAGACACTGGAGCAATGTTGGATGTATTCCAAAGGAAGTTGCGAGTGACAGAGGTTTTTACAGTAAAGATAATGAAAACGAGCTTTACTGTCTGGGAGTAAAACGTGTGAGCATACCGAAGCGGGGTAAAAAGAGCAAAGCACGTAAGGAGCTAGAATCCGCTTTCTGGTTTAAAAGGCTTCAACGATTTAGGGCAGGCAGTGAGGCTACCATCAGTATGCTAAAAAGGTGCCGTGGTCTCAATAG
>LFSE01000126.1:537-26480 GCA_001513075.1 Clostridiales bacterium DTU074
CAATTATGATATATAAAGGTCAAAAGGGATGAAAAATCATAATATGGGTAGAAATCTAACCGGTATAATTACAATATTGATCTACTTCACTACAATGAATCAAGTTTAACATCTTGAAGTACGACTTTTTCAATGGAAACTAAATAGCATTGCAGCAGAATTTAAAGTTAGTCAATTTGCCGTACAGAGGATGAGCTGAGCCGGGTTGTAATATGCTCATATAGGCATTGCTGTATTTCTTTATATATTATTCGGGGAGCGGATGGGAAAAGAAGGTTACAATATTGCTTTTCATCTTTGTTTGAGGAGTTCAGAAGTATTATAAGAAGGAGGGGTTTAAATGGGCGATAATATTAAAAAAAATTTGGAGGACAAAAGTACACCCATCTATTTGGACCCTGACCGGCCGTTGGAGGAAAGGGTGGAGGATCTGGTTTCGCGGCTCACTCTTGAAGAAAAGGTTTCCCAGATGATTTACGCTTCGTCAGCCATTCCGCGTTTAGGAATACCCGAGTATAACTGGTGGAATGAATGTCTTCACGGTGTGGCCAGAGCGGGTGTGGCTACGGTGTTTCCCCAGGCCATAGGGATGGCGGCTTCATTCAACGATGAGCTCATGTACAGGGTTGCATGCGCCATATCCGACGAGGGCAGAGCCAAGCATCATGAGTTTGCACGCCAGGGTGACAGGGGGATCTATAAAGGGTTGACATTCTGGTCGCCAAACATAAACATATTCCGGGATCCCAGATGGGGACGGGGACAGGAGACCTATGGAGAGGATCCCTATCTCACCGGGCGCATGGGCGTAGCTTTTGTAAAAGGAATTCAGGGAGATGATCCCAGGTACCTGAAGGCGGTAGCTACACCGAAACATTATGCCGTACACAGCGGGCCGGAACCTCTGAGGCATTCCTTTGACGCCCGGGTTAGTCCGAAGGATCTGAGGGAGACGTATCTGCCGGCCTTTAAGGAATGCGTTAAGGAGGGCAAGGCGGTATCGGTTATGGGAGCATACAACAGGACCAATGGGGAACCCTGCTGCGCCAGTCTCACCCTGCTTCAGAAGATATTGAGGGATGAATGGGGTTTTGACGGATATGTGGTATCCGACTGCGGAGCAATTCATGACATCCATGCGCATCATAAGGTTACCAATACCCCCGAAGAATCGGCTGCTATGGCGGTAAAGGCAGGATGCGACCTAAACTGCGGCCGGGCATTTGAGAGCCTTGTAAATGCGGTAAAACAAGGGCTTATTACGGAAGAGGAAATTGATACAGCTGTGAAACGATTGTTTAGAGCCAGGTTCCAACTCGGTATGTTCGATCCGCCGGAGTGTGTTCCGTATGCACAAATTCCGTATGAAGTAAACGACTGTGAAGAGCATAGGCAGCTGGCGTTGGAAATGGCAAGGGAATCGATGGTTCTTTTGAAAAATGAGGGCGGATTGCTTCCGCTGGCCAAGGATTTGGGTACTATTGCGGTTATCGGGCCCAATGCTGATAACAAAAAGGTGCTCCTGGGGAACTATAACGGTACCCCGTCAAAATATGTAACAGCGCTAGAGGGCATCCGATCAAAGGTATCTCCCAAAACCAAGGTAGTATATGCAGAAGGATGCGACATCACCGTAACACGGGAGGGATTCTGGGGAGAAGAGGCTACCCGCGGATTTGCTGAGGCTTTGGCGGCTGCCCAGAGAGCCGATGCGGTGATCATGTGTCTTGGTTTATCACCCGAATTGGAGGGAGAAGAAGGAGATGCCGCCGCATCCAGTGCGGGAGGGGACAAGAGCAGTCTTGATTTACCCGGGATGCAGGAGGAGCTGTTAAAGGCGGTCTGTGCTACCGGCAAACCCGTTGTACTGGTGTTGTTCAGCGGCAGTCCGGTATCCATAAACTGGGCCCATGAAAACGTGCCGGCCATACTTCAGGCATGGTATCCGGGTGAGGAAGGCGGAACGGCAATAGCTGATGTGATTTTTGGGGATTACAACCCAGGAGGCAGGCTCCCGGTTACTTTTGTCAAATCACTGGCTCAGGTGCCTCCTTTTACCGATTACAGCATGAAGGGTAGGACCTACAGGTATTTGGAAGAGGAACCCCTGTACCCCTTTGGATACGGATTGAGCTTCACATCCTTTGAGTACAGCGGCTTAAAGCTAAGCAGTGAGACCATAACGGCCGGAGAATCCATAAATATTTCCGTGGATGTAAAAAACACCGGATATATAGCTGGTGATGAAGTGGTGCAGCTTTATATAAAGGATATTGAAGCTTCTGTCGATGTACCGGTTCATGAGTTAAGGGGCTTTAAACGGGTCAAACTCCAGCCGGGGGAGACCACCACCGTATCCTTTGTATTGACACCCAGGCAGATGGCCCTTATAGACAATGACGGAAAGTGTATACTTGAGCCGGGAAGGTTCAAGGTCATGGTGGGAGGTCGTCAGCCTGATAAGCGAAGCCAAGATTTGACGGGAACGCAGGTTCTTACTGCGGAATTTGAGGTGACCGGTCAGCCTGTGGAGCTTGAATACTGATTACAAAAAAATGTGGTTAAGATATTTTTTGTCTGCATGCAAAGGGGATGGCGCTTTGCCATCGCTTTTGCATGTTTATCTGTTTATGTATATAATCGGGTTTTGCCAAAAAGTAATCGTTTAGCAGTGATTCTTATAAATCTGCTGCTGTTTTTGTCAATTGTGGGGAGTATGTTTCCGGCATATGGGAATGAATGCAGTAAGCCGGATAATGGTGTATACCCATAGAGTAAATGAATTGCATCTTTTATTGTCAATAAACAAAAAGTTATGCATTGGGGGAGTGACTGATGAAAGATAAATTTGATGTTGTGGTATCCGGCGGAGGCCTCACTGGTGTGGCTGCTGCGGTGGCTGCAAAACGCTGTGGCGCAAAAGATGTTCTATTGATAGAGCGCTATGGATTTTTGGGAGGTATGGCTACCTCAGGGCTGGTTAATCCGTTTATGACTTACTTCAAATCGAAAAGACCTTTTACTGAAGAGAATCAGCTTATATTCGGCATATTTCAGGAGATATTGGACGAATTGGATAAGCTGGGAGGGCTTAAAAATAAAGCTGTGTTTGATGCCGAGATCATGAAGTTGGTGTTAAATCGGATGGTGCAAAAAGCCGGGGTTGCTCTTTTGCTGCACACTTTTGTCGAGGGAATACAAAAGATCGGGGATAACATAATAGAAAGCGTCAGAGTAGCCAATAAATCGGGTATTTATCCGATAAAGGGGAAGATATTCATCGACTGTACCGGTGACGCCGACGTGGCTTATTTGGCTGGCGTGCCATGCAAAAAGGGCAGGGACGAGGATGGCTTTGCGCAGCCCATGACCATGTGCTTCCGCGTAGCGGGTGTTGATCGCCGTCGAATGCCTTCCAGGGATGAGATAAACCGGCTTTACAGGGAGGCTGTGGCAAGAGGTGAGATAGACAATCCCAGGGAGGACGTACTCTTCTTTGATACCATTCAGCCCGATGTAATACACTTTAATACCACCCGTATTGTAATGAAGGATGCGACCGATGTCGAACAGCTGACTCAGGCTGAGCTGGAGGTAAGGGAACAGTGCTGGGAAATGTTCTGTTTCTTAAAGAAGTATATATCCGGCTTTGAAAATGCTTATTTCCAGGTGTCGGCTTCCCAGATTGGTGTGCGGGAAAGCCGCCGCATAGTAGGCAGATATATATTAACCAAGGAAGATGTGCTTGGCGGACGCAAGTTTGATGATTCCATATGCTACTGTGCCTATAATATCGATATACACAATCCCTCAGGTACCGGCACGGTGCTGGAGCCTTTGGCAGAAGGGGATTATTACGGAATACCCTATAGGAGCCTTTTGCCGCTCAATGTGGATAATTTGCTGGTGGCCGGTCGGCCTATCTCCAGTACCCATGAAGCTCATTCATCCTTGAGAATAATGCCGACATGTACTGCCATGGGACAAGCGGCGGGTACGGCGGCAGCCCTGGCTATAAAGGATGAGGTATTACCCTATCAGGTAGATGCTATGAAGTTGAGGACTCAGCTCAGAATCGACGGCGCCATACGATAATTCAAAGCCCGGCAGGTTTTGGCAAAGCCCTGCTGTTTTTTGTTTATTCTTGATAATTTGAAGAGTTTCTTGTTCAATATCTTCAAATACATTGCTTTATAAGCATTCTTTATTTTATAATTGATAATTGATATATGATGAACTATGATGTTTTGAGGAGGACAAAGACGCATAAATGCCCGAAAAGGAGCAGCTTTCTCCGTTGGAAAGGGTAGGCCGTACACTTCAGTATAAAGAAGCCGATCAGGTTCCCTTATATCCTTTATTAAACGGCATATCCTGAAGATTGGTGAATGCAACTTACAGGGAATGGTCAGCCAATGCGGAGATTGCTGCGCAGGCCTACTTCAAGGCAACCGAGGAGTTCAACCCTGATATCATAGTAACTTTGCTCGATCAATCGGTAGAGGATGCGGGTTTCGGGCAAAAGCTGATTTTTCCGGAGAATGATGCGCCTCATCCCAATTAGAGCGATCCTATTGTAAGGATTTAAAGGATTTAAAGGGTATTTATCAGCTTGAACTTGTAAATCCCAGGAAAACCTCCAGAATGGGGCCACAAGGGGGCCACATAGGCTGTTAGGGAATTTAAGATGTGAAATGGATATTCTTAATCCGGTAAAGCCTTACTAATGAAATGGAAGCCCGTTTTCTTAAAAAAAGAGGCTGCCGAATTGAGCGTGCAGACAATATCAAAATATACAATATACAACATTGTTTTCAGGAGGGAGAGGGAATGGCAAGGACTTTTGATGAAATCAACAGCAAGATAAAAGATGGTGAAGTTGTGGTTGTTACGGCTGAAGAGTTTAAGGAATTGGTAGAGCAAAAAGGGGTTTCACAGGCAGCCAGGGAAGTTGATGTTGTTACAACGGCTACGTTTAGCCCGATGTGTTCTAGCGGAGCTTTTTTGAACTTCGGCCATTCGGATCCCCCTATCCGGATGAGTAAGATATGGCTTAACGATGTGCCGGCTTACGGTGGTCTTGCAGCTGTGGACACCTATATTGGGGCTACGGAACTGTCGGAAACTAGGGGTTTTGAATACGGTGGTGCCCATGTGATACAGGATCTGATTGACGGCAAAAAGGTGAGACTGCGTGCCGAATCCTATGGGACCGATTGCTACCCGCTTAAGGATATAACTACCTATATTACTCTGGATGATTTAAACCAGGCCTACCTGTATAATCCCAGAAATGTCTACCAGAATTATAATGCAGCCACCAATTCTTCGGACAGAATGCTGCATACCTATATGGGGACCCTCCTTCCCCAATACGGGAATGTGACTTACTGCACCTCGGGGGAGTTGAGTCCTCTCTTAAACGATCCCATGCTCAGAACCATAGGTATCGGTACCAGGATATTCCTCGGAGGTGCCCAGGGCTATGTTGCGTGGGAAGGTACCCAGTATATCAGAAAGCAGGAGGTTATCCGGGACCATGTAGTTCAATATTCTGGTGCAACGCTGGCGGTTATTGGAGATATGAGGGATATGGACAGCCGCTTTGTACGGGCGGCTACTTTCCAGAAATACGGGACAACGCTGTTTGTAGGAATAGGTATCCCCATTCCGGTATTGGATGAGGATATGGCCGAATTTTTAGCGGTCAGGAATCGGGACATTTATACTCAGGTTGTTGATTACGGCGTGCCCAGGCGATCCAGGCCCATATTGCGCAAAGTCAGTTACGAAGAGTTGCGAAGCGGATCTATAGAGCTTAACGGCAGGAAAGTACCTACCGCTCCCCTTTCCAGCCTCAGGAAAGCGCGTGAGATTGCCCAACTGCTTAAGGATATGATATCTCAAGGAAGATTCTTCCTACAGGAGCCCATACAGAAACTCCCGGAGGAAGGTCGTTTCAATCCGTTAAAGAAAACGGAGGTGGAATAGATGAAAAGGGTTAAGGTATTCATGTATTTCCCACCTGAAAAGACTGATAAGCCTATTACCTACCGTTTGGTCAGGGATTACGATCTCATGTTCAATATTCTGCAGGCTCAGATTCAACCCAATAAAAAGGGAAGGCTGATGGCTGAGCTTGAGGGTACTCCGGAAAATATTGAGAAAGGGCTGCAATATTTGGAGGAGCAGGGTGTTCAGTACAGGATTTTCAACAAGAACATAATCTGGCATGAGGAAAAATGTGTGCATTGCGGGGCTTGCACTGCTGTTTGTCCGTCAAGGGCATTGACAATGAACGGCGATGAATGGATGCTGACCTTTGATCACAGCAAATGTTTGATATGTGAATTGTGTGTGAAAGCCTGCCCCTTAAATGCCATGGATGTAAGCATTTTTTTGTAAGGACAGGAGAATATGGCACAAAAAAGGATTTACAGGGAACTCCACAAGGGTAAGGATTTAATATATTTTAAAGTAAAGGTTGAACAGACCGATTTGGATATAGCTGCCCGCTCAATGCTGCGCAAGGAAGCGCTGCAGCTGGTTAAGCGATATAGAAATGATATTGAAGAGTATATTAAAAGAGATAAAAGATTTTTGACTTCACTGACACCTATACCCTGTCTTCCGGATGCCCCGGCTATAGTGCGGCGGATGTGCATGGCAGCTCACATGGCCGGCGTGGGCCCTATGGCGGCGGTTGCAGGAGCTATCAGCGAGTTTGTGGGCAGAGAACTGCTGAAGTTCTCTGCCGAAATTATTGTTGAAAACGGCGGGGACATATTTATAAAGAGTCAACGCGACAGGCTTGTGGGTATATATGCAGGGGATTCACCATTAAGCCAGAAGATCGGGCTTAAGATTTCAGCAGAAGATACTCCATTGGGGATCTGTACATCAGCCGGGAAAATAGGACATTCGTTAAGCCTTGGAAAGGCTGATGCTGTGGTGATAGTGTCAAAGGATACCCCGTTGGCCGATGCGGTAGCTACTGCTGTAGGGAATATTGTCAGGACTGCCGGCGATATTCAAAAGGGCATCTCTTTTGCCAGAAGAATTGAAGGTGTATTGGGTGCTGTAATTATTGTGGAGGATAAATGCGGTGCGTGGGGGCATGTGGAGCTGGTGAGGCTGTAAAGTTGAGGCCAACCTGGCAAACATGCAATTAAGTTTTGAAGGTCAGGCTGTATAAATAAGGTAAGGGTTTAAGTATTCCTAAATGAGTGAATTTGAATAATGAACAAATGTGTTGTGGGCATAGCTAGGAATATAGAAGAATATATGTGTCATATTAACGGCTTATAGTAGAAGATGCATTCGGTTATACATGTTTACAGGCATAAAAAACGAATCCGAGGTGCAAAATATTATTTGACTTTTCATATATGTTTGCCTTATAATATAATCGAACTCCATGGAAACACGGAGCTTGTGTAGCCATTATGCACCCGTAGCTCAGTAGGATAGAGCACCGGTTTCCTAAACCGGGTGTCGGGGGTTCGAATCCCTCCGGGTGTACCAGAAAACCCAGCCATAACAATGACTTGAATGGCTGGGTTTTTTTAATAGCTATGATGAGGCTGACAACGCAAGTGTATATTGTAATTTAAATGCACCACCAGAACATTTATGAGCATTAGCAAGAAAACATTAACCGGCCTTGGTAACATAGCCAAAATGAATTTGCTTGTTTCCGGAACGAAAAGATTAAAAGGGGTGGGAATGTGTTATCGGAACGCGAAAACTATATCCGAAATGCAACATTTAATTACCCTCAATGGATACCGGTTACCATTGCCGTTAGCAACGCAACATGGGATCAGCTGAGGGAGGAATTGGAAGAAGTAGCGTTGAGGTATCCGGAATTCTTTCCCTATGTGAGAAAGGGTTGGCGTGACTATGATAACTTTGACTTTGGTCCTGCTTATACCAAAGGAAAGCCTTTTAAAGATGCGTGGGGATGTATCTGGGAAACATCGACAAATGGTATTGAAGGGGTTGTGGTAAATGCCCCTTTGGACAGCTGGGACAAGCTTGAAAGCTATAGGGTGCCTGATGCAAGATTTGAAGAAGATCGTGGACCTCGTGACTGGAATAATATAAAGGATATACTGGAGAGTCAGAAGAGAAGAAAAGGGGAGCTCACAAGCGGTAGTGTCCCTCACGGTTTTCTTTTCATGCGGATTTTATATTTAAGAGGTTTTGAAAATGCAATGATCGATTTTGCCTGCGGAGAACCCAAACTTCAAACTCTTATAGACCGAATTGTGGAGCATAATATGGTGATTGTAGAGAATTATCTGGATATAGGCGTTGATATAATGGAGTTTGGAGATGATTTGGGGACACAGACCTCTACCATAATAAGTCCTGAGGATTTCAGAAAATGGATTAAACCGGCTTATCACAGGTTAATCAAACCTTGTAAAGAGAAGGATATATTGGTTGCATTCCACAGCGATGGTTATACCATCGATATCCTGGAGGATCTTATTGAAACTGGGGTGGATATTGTCAATCCCCAGGACCTGTGTAACGGCATTGATAATCTGGCCAGATATATAAAGGGGAAAGCCTGCATACGTCTTGATATTGACAGGCAGAAAATAATACCCTATGGGACAAGAAAAGAAATCCATGAATTGATAGAAGAAGAAGTAAGAAAGTTGGGAAGCCCTCGGGGGGGATTGGAATTCATTGCTGGGATTTACCCACCAACGCCTCCTGAAAATGTGGATGCGTTGTGCGAGGCGCTTAGGAAATACAGAAGATATTGGTGGGAGTAACTCAAACTGCTTATTATCAGAATTATCGAGGAAACAATAATACATCATAAACAGCATTTAGCAGGGATTGGTCAACCAATGTAGAAGGATCAGTTATAATCCTTTTAGGAGGGGTGATAATCATGCCCAAATGGTATCAGGGGAGTTACAGGCGCAATCTTGTTGACATGCATATCGAAGCCTGGGATGAGGAATTTTTATCCCGATTTGATCCTGAAACGTACGTGGCATTATTGAAGAAAGCCAATATCCAGTCAGCTATGCTTTACATTAATTCCCATGTTGGTTATTGTTATTGGCCAACTCAAACGGGATGTATGCATCCAGGTTTTAAAGGTGAGGATAGGATGAAAAAACTCTTTGATCTGTGCCATCAAGAAGGGATGGATGTTATCGCCTATTACAGTTTAATTTACAACAACTGGGCATATGAATCTAATCCGGACTGGAGAATGGTAGACATGAACGGGAAAGCCTCCCGGGAGAGAAGGATTAATGTAAAGCCCGGGGGCAGTAGGATCAATGAAGGGCGCTATGGCCTTTGTTGCCCCAACAGCAAGGGATACAGAGAATTTGTTTTTGCTCAGATCAGGGAATTCTGTCAGCATTTTGATTTTGAAGGTGTTTTCTTTGATATGACATTTTGGCCAATGGTGTGTTACTGTAATTCATGCAAGGAGAGATATGCCAAAGAGGTGGGAGGAGATATTCCCACGATAGTGGATTGGAATGATCCGGTGTGGGTTAATTTTCAAAAGAAGAGAGAAGAATGGATGAGTGAGTTTGCTGACATTGTCACCCGGGAGCTGAAGAAAAATAAACCCCATGCAACGGTAGAACATCAGTATTCAACCGCCACTCATTCGTGGATCAGAGGAGTTACGGAGGGAATTAGTCAGGCCAGCGATTATGCCGGCGGTGATTTATACGGGGGATTCCTGCAGCAATCCTTTGTCTGCAAATTATACCATGGCCTGACACGTAATCAACCTTTTGAATACATGACCTCCAGATGTTATCCTAGTTTAAATGATCATACCACCATGAAATCCAAAGAGATGTTAGCACTTCATACCTATATAACAATGGCCCATCAGGGAGCATTTCTGATCATCGATGCCATAGATCCGATAGGTACAATGAATTCCAAAGTATATGAACTGATAGGAAGCGTTTTTGAAGAATCCAAACAATACGAACCTTATCTGGGCGGTGAATTTTGCAAGGACGTCGGCATTTATTTCAGTTTGCGAGCAAAAATGAATCCCGATGTCAACGGTTATGATGCCGTCAAACCTGATTATAGCGTACCTCATTTGGAGGCGGCTTTTGGTGCGGCATGCATTCTGAAGGAAAACCATATACCCTATGGAGTAGTTAATAATTACAAGTTAGAGGATTTGTCAAAAGTTAAAATTTTGGTTCTGCCCGATGTGGTGGCAATGAATGAAGTTGAGAAACAAGCGGTGAAAGACTTTGTACAAAAGGGCGGCAGCTTATATGTCAGCGGTAGGACAGCACCCGATCTGCTGGCCGAGATGCTGGGTCTTCAATATGAGGGCAGGACCGAGGAAGATGTTACATATATGGAATTTAACGATCATGGTAGTTTTCTTCTGGCAAAGACAGAGGCAAATTATCCGCTCACAGTGTTTGGTTATCAGTTAAAAATGAGAGGGGCTTCTAAAGAACAGACACTGGCTACAATTACGCTTCCTTATACCAATCCGTCAGACTTCGGTGAATTCGCTTCCATCCATTCCAATCCACCGGGAACCAAAACCGAATATCCTTCAGTAATATATAGATCATACGGTAAGGGCAGGATTATGTGGGTTGCTGCTCCTCTTGAGGCTGCTCAACAGCAACCTCATCGGCAGGTTTTTGCCAACATGATTCGTGAACTAGCTACCGAGCCTTTTGCCTTTGAAGCCGATGCGCCTGGTGTTGCAGAAGTTACCCTGTTTCATAAGGAAGAGGAGAACAGATTTTTGGTCTCAGTAGTCAATGTGCAGGATGACTTTCAAATTCTGCCGGTATACGATATGACCGTCAGGATAAGGCTTGGCAATAAAAAGCCCGTCAGAGTCATGGTGTTGCCTTGCGAGAAAGAAATCGAATTTAACATGAAGAATGGATATGTTGAATTTAAAATCGATAAGTTGGATATCTTTAAAATGTTTGCGATAGACTATGAAGAATAATTGGCTTCATTGCTAAACCAGATGTTATATTCAAATGCAGTCGTCTCAATAATTGCAAACTTATAACGGAAGTGTGCAAAACAACAGCGAAAAAATCCTAACACCTATATCATTGTATAATGTATACTCAAAACACAAAGATTTTCAAATCATTGCTGCACAAATTTTTTGATAGTTAACCGGGGGGTGAAAAAATATGATTAAGCTGGGTGTAAATTCTGTTTTATTCTGTGATTACGATTTTGAAACTGCAGTGAAACACATTGCCCTTGCCGGATATGACGGAGTGGAGATTTCGGCTATTAAGGGAATGTGCGAACATTTGGAACTGGATAGGTGGAAGGAACAGGCAAATGAACTTAAGAAGATTGTGTCGGACTATGGCCTTGAATTTTTGTCCATGGAAGAAGCCGCTTTGGATGAGGAACGGCTTATAAAGGCTTTTGAAGCCGCAGCAGAGATGGGGATACCTGTTATTAACGTGGGTCCCGGAGGAAAGTCGGATGTTGAAGAGGAGTTTCAGCGGAGTATAGACATGCTGGCAAAAATGTCGGAAAAAGCCGAGCAATTTGGGGTAACACTTTGCGTTAAGGCCCATGTAGGCGGAGCCATATACAATACTCCAACTACTTTGCGGGCCATGGAGCTTATTAAGTCACCTGCCTTTGGCATTGATATGGATCCCAGCCATATTTACAGGGCCGGGGAAAACCCCGAAGAGGCACTGCCACAAGTAATAAGCAGGGTTAAGCACATACATATCCGTGATTGTAAAGGACGCAATGTTGGGCCCGGGAAACCCGCCGATCAGGCCTGTGGCCGGGGAGATATCGATCTTTTCGGCTATTGCAAGGCTATGGTGGAGGCAAACTATTCTGGTCCCGTGTGTTTGGAAGTTATCGGAGCCAAAGGCCTTTCGCTTCCGGAGGTTTCTATCATTGCGGCCGAGAGTTACGGGTATCTCAATGCATGTTTGAAGAAATTAGGGGCTAGATAAGCATAATAATCTTTAAGGAGGAGATAGTAATGGCCAGGAAGCCGAATCTTCTGCTGCTTGGAATAGACAGCTTAAGAGCAGATCACATGAGCCTGTATGGCTACCATCGCCTGACAACACCGCATATCGATAAGCTGGCAAAACAAGGGACCGTATTTGAATTTGCCTTCAGTCCAAGCATTCCCACGACTCCTGGATACGCTTCCATGTTCAGTGGTTTGGACTGTTTCGGCACCAACGTGGTAGCGTTGCGCCACGAGGGGCCTATGGCTGATAATGTGGTGACATTAGCCGAAGTATTGAAAGCTCACGGATACAATACTACATCCGTAGGTTTTGAAGGAAATGCCGCATCCAGAGGTTTTGACAGATACCTTAATTATGAAGGATGGGGTTCTTTTGAGGAAGGCAGAAGTCCAAAAGCCGAGAACCTCAATCAAGTGGCCATTCCGGAGCTGGAACGCCTGGCCCAGGATGACAAACCATTTTTCTTATTCTTACGCCATATGGATCCCCACTCTCCATATCTTCCTCCTACGCCTTTTGAACGCATGTTTTACGGCGGGAATGAATTCGATCCTGATAATGATTCGCTAAAACCGGTTTACGAGTTCAAACCCTTTGCAGACTATTTCAAATCCTGGTTCCCGCCGGGCTGTACCGATAAGGAATATATCATAGCCCAATATGATGGGGCAATTGCTTATATGGATGCATGCATCCAGAACATATTCACCAAACTGCAGGCTTTGGGCATTGAGGAGAATACGCTTGTTGTAATCACCGCCGATCATGGTGAGACCCTTCATGATCATGAATGCTGGTACGATCATCACGGCTTATATGACTGTACTTTGAGAGTTCCCCTTGTGTTTTATTATCCCGGAAAGGTTCCGGCAGGAAAGCGTTTCTCGGATTATTGTCAACTGAAGGACGTTATGCCCTCCATATTGGAGCTTCTGGGAATCGAGCATGATCTGAAGCTTGACGGAAGAAGTCTGGTACCGCTTATGAGAGGTGAATGGCGTGAGCCCGAACCGGAATTCTATATCACTGAATGTACATGGATGCGAAAACACGGTTGGAGAACTCCAGAATGGAAGTTAATTCGTGCTTTAGAACCCGATTTTCATTTTAAACCCGAAGTAGAACTGTATAATCTGATCAAAGATCCCGAAGAAAATCATAATGTAGCCGATGAAGAACCGGAAGTTGTGGCCATGCTTGAAGCCAGGATGCAGGCACATATTGCCAGGCGGGAGAAGGAGACGGGCAGGACAAATCCCATGTATACAAATCTCAATTGGCATGGAAAGGGCTGCGGTCCTTTTAAGACTTCCGAACAGGCATATAATAACCTGTATATCGGTTCCCCAAAATCTGCTAAAAAGTTGCAGGCAGGGGAAGAAAAATAACGGATGCTGACGGCATTGCTGCCCCAATTTGCTCTTTTTGGAGGGAAAGAAAATGTTGCGAGTATGTGTAATCGGGATGGGGCCGATTGGCAATCTTCATGCTGATATTTACAAGGAAAATCCATCGGTAGAATTGGTGGGCGTGTGCGACATAATCAAAGAGAGGGCCCAAGCTGCGGGAATACGATTGGGTGTGCCATGGTATCTGGATGCGGAGGAGATGTTAGCAGAGCTTAAGCCGGATTTATGCAGCGTGGCCACCGGAGGCTATGAATATGCCAGCGATCATTATAAGCCGACCATGCAGGCGCTTGCCGCGGGATGTCATGTACTGTGTGAAAAGCCCATCAGCAACGAGATTGCACCGGCCCGTGAAATGGTGGCTTTTGCAAAGGAAAAGGGTTTATGTTTTGCCATTGATTTTAACCATCGCTTTACGCCGGCGGCAAAGCTTGCGAAAAAGTGGCAGGAAGAAGGCCGGATTGGAGAACTGTTGTTTGTGAACATGGCTCTTTGGATAGGCAAGTTTCAGGAATTGGATTCACCATATTTTCATCTGAAGGCGCTTAATCCCCACAGCGTGGACATGGTGCGCCACTTCTGCGGAGATATCGTCAAGGTGCATTGTTTTGCTATGAAAGCGCCGGGGAGAAATCTATGGTCAACCGCTTCCATCAACCTGCAATTTAAGAATGGTGCGGTGGGTCATATCACCAGCAGCTATGATATCGAACGGGGACATCCCATGGAACGGTGCGAGGTAGCCGGCACGAAAGGACGTTTTGTTCTTGAGGATATGTGGCGGGAGGTTACCCTGTATCCGGCCGGGAATATGGTGAAACAGATGTATACAAATCCGGTTTTCGGAGGTTATCGCGGCTTTGATGATACCTTCCGCAATCGGATCAACAGCTTTGTGGATCAGATACTCAACGGAGCCCGCCCTGACGAGATCGATGGCTCGGGAGAAGACGGGCTCGAGGCTCAAAGGGTGATACAGGCTGCCATTGAATCACTGAAGACCGGCCAAGTGGTGGATGTAAGCAGCATATAGTTCCAATTAAGTCGATTGAATATAATTTGTTTTACTGCAATTTAGTGAAGAATGAGTTTTGTACGGAATTTCGGTGATTGCCGGAGGGGGAAGGGTACGACAGCTTGCCCCTCCGGTTTCAGCCTGGAAAAATTAGACTAGTTAAAAAAACATGCGGGAGGAAAATACTTTGGCCAACCCCAATATATTGATTATTGTAGCTGACCAGCACCGGTATGACTGCGTTGGCTATAGCCGGGCTTGTCCGGTAAGCACTCCAAACATTGACCGATTGGCGTCAGAGGGCATATGGTTTACCAATGCCTATACTCCGATTCCGGTGTGTTGTCCTGCAAGACAGGCTTTTATAAATGGCAGGCGGCCCGAAACTTTTGGCGCTCTGTGGAACTACGGTGGTGCTTTAAAAATTTCGGCTCTAAATCCAAAGGAATATTCATGGGTCAGAGAATTGAAGGATTTGTGTTATCGCACGGCTTTTATCGGAAAATGGGCTGTTAATCCCGAACATGGGCCTGATCAATATGGCTTTGATGAGTATGTTGGTATGGATTCCTATATGCAATGGAGAAAAAAGAGGTACCCCGATATAGAATACAAGGGCGGATGGATGGGCGAAGTGGATCCCGTGCCGTGGGAGGATAATGTGTCTCATTGGCTGGCCGGCAGAGCCCTTGATTTTATAAACAAGTTTGCAGATGAAGGCAGACCTTGGCATATTCGACTGGATTTTCCGGGGCCCCATCTGCCTTGCAGGCCATCGAAGGAGTTTGCCGACATGTACCGGCCGGAAGAAATACCCGAGTGGGGAAGCTTTCGTGAGGATTTCAAAAATAAACCCTATATACAGAAGCAGCAGTTATACAGCTGGGATGTTGAAAATTATAGCTGGAAGGACTGGAGCAGAACGGTAGCCCTTTACTACGCCCTTGTGAGTGAAATAGATCATGCCATCGGAACTGTACTGAACAAATTGGATGAATTGGGCCTGACGGATAACACTTTGGTGATTTATACTGCGGACCATGGGGATATGTGCGGCAGCCATCGGATGGTTGATAAGCATTATGTGATGTACGACGATATTGTAAAGGTTCCCCTTGCCATTCGGTGGCCCGGACAAATAGAACAGGGGATGGTATGCCATGAATTCATAAACCATTTTTTAGATATACCACCTACCATTCTGGAGATCCTCGGTATACCAAGTCCTGACTTCTTCCATGGTAAATCGATGTCCTCCATACTCAAGGGAATAAAGCCTGAGAATTGGAGGAAGGAGATAGTGGCCACATACAATGGTCAGCAGTTTGGTCTTTATACACAGCGCATGATCCGTACCCAGCGCTGGAAATACATCTGGAATACTACTGATGTGGATGAATTGTATGACCTGGAAAAGGATCCATATGAGCTTGAGAACCGTATATATGATCCAAACTGCAAGGATTTGATTGCCGGTTTGAGACGGAGATTGTATGACATACTGCTTAATGAAGGGGATGACCTGGTCAAATCCGAATGGATGCGGCGCCAACTGCTGGATAATAAGATAATATAGCAATTTATTGCATAGTTAACATTTAAACAGATTCCGTTTCAGGCTGTTCGAGATTTTTGCAGCAAGTGTATTGCTGCAAAAATTATATAAAATAAGGGCTGAAAGAGAAAGGAGGGAATTTCTCGGTTTGTTGCTGCGGGAAAGAGAGCCCTGCAGCGATGGGCCGGGAGCTTTACATGGCTTTAAAAATTGGTATTGTAGGATTTCGGGGGATTGCCAATTCCCACGCACCTGTATATGTGAACAATCCGCTGGGCAAATTGGTGGCTATTTGCGATGTGGTGAAGGAACGGGCTGATAAAGCAGCGGAAAAATACGGTGTAAAGGCATATTACAGCGTGAAAGACATGCTGGAGAACGAAGAGCTGGATATTGTGGATGTATGTACCGGCGGGTTTGAAAACGGAAGCTGGCATTACGAGCCGGCCATGCAAGCAATGGAGTACGGAAAGCATGTTTTGGTTGAAAAGCCGCTTTCCAATGATGTCAAGGAAGCCCGGGAAATGGTGGAAATGGCTGAAAAGAAGAACGTTTACCTTGCATGTAATCTGAATCATTATTTTACTCCCACCGCCGAATTGGGGAAGAAATATATCGCTGAAGGAAAGATAGGTGAGATCTGTTATTGCCTGGCCAAGATGGGTTTCAACGGTGGCGAGTACATTTACGGAAGGGATATGAGTCCAAAGGTGGATGGCTTCCCTTATTTCCATATGAAGGCCTTTTTAACCCATCCTTTTAGCGTTATGCGTCATTTTTGCGGAGATATCACCCATGTTCAGGCTTTTGTCAATCAGGCCGGCTTTAGAAAGAGCGCGGGCGATGTTATGCTGTCTATTAACAGCATTCATGTAAAGTTTGCCAGCGGTGCGGCCGGATATCTTCTCAGCCAGAGGGGAGATGCCCACTATGGTTTGGGCAGTTGGTGGAGTATTGAAGTTGGTGGTACGCGAGGAACATTTTGCATCGAGAATTGTATAGAAAAAATAACGTACTGGCCGGCGCCTAAGCCGGGAGAACCGGCAGGGTTGCTATCCAACGAACCGGAAGTTACCAATACCGGAATAAAGAATTTTGATGAGACCTTTGCGAGAAGGATCAATGCTTTTCTGGAGGATATAACCAATAAGGTGCCCAGGGAAAAACTCAGAGGTTCCGGGCGCGACGCCCTGGCTGTACTTGAATATACATGGGCTGTCATGGAATCCTATGAGAACGGCGGTGCCGTTGTGCGGCCCAATCCTCTGCCGCCTGTCAAGGGAGACCCAAGGTTTTATTAATATCGGCAGATCGGAAATATGCAAGAAAGCACTTCGGCACATTGACAGCATGGTCCGCCGGTGCTTTCTTGCATATATTTATATTACCTGACTGTAAGGAGAAAGCGGTTGGTCTTTGGAATATCGGGGTAAAAAAACACGACCTTAGGGGGTTGTTGCATGTCTGGAGGAGGCTTTACGCGTATAATAAGGAACCTCTATGAGAATAGGCAAGGAGGATAAGGTTTTCATGTTGACCAATACAAGTATTACAACACAGAAGAAATTCCGAGGTGCTCTTTCCTCACTGGCGGATAATATGAAAAAAAACTACGAGCTATATTTGTTAAGCCTCCCCATGTTTATTTATATAGTCGTATTTCATTACGGTCCCATGTATGGTGTTCAGATTGCTTTTAAGGATTTTACCCCCGTTAAAGGTATAAGCGGAAGTCCATGGGTTGGCTTTGAACACTTTATCCGCTTCTTTAAATCCTATCATTTTTGGACCTTGCTAAAGAATACGTTGGGTATAAGTGTATATTCGCTGGCTGTCGGTTTCCCGTGCCCCATTATCCTGGCGTTGATGCTGAACGAGGTACGGCATAAGTATTTTAAAAAGACAATTCAGATGGTGACTTATGCTCCTCACTTCATTTCGGTGGTAGTTTTGGTAGGAATTATGACTACTTTTTTGTCCCCCAATACGGGTGTTATAAATCACTTTATAAAAAAGCTTGGGATGGAGCCCATAGCTTTTCTGGAAAAGCCGGAGTGGTTTAAAACTTTGTATGTTCTTTCCGGAGTATGGCAGAGAGTGGGTTGGAACTCAATAATATATATGGCGGCGTTAAGCAGTATAGATGTCCAGCTACATGAGGCGGCAATAGTTGACGGTTCCAACAAACTGCAGAGAATATATTATATCGATATCCCTGGCATAATTCCGACGGCGGTAATTCTTTTGATCCTTAACATGGGTAATATAATGAGCGTTGGCTTTGAAAAGGTTTTTCTTATGCAGAATCCGTTAAACCTCAGGTCTTCGGAGGTTATTTCCACTTATGTTTACAAAGTTGGATTGATGGGTGGAGAATTCAGCTTTTCTGCTGCCGTAGGTCTTTTTAATTCGGTAGTTAATTTCGCCCTTCTTGTAATTGTTAACCGAATTGCAGGCCGTGTAGGGGATACCAGATTGTGGTAAAGGGGGGACAAGAAAACATGCCGGGCACAACGAGGACAAGTATTCGACAAAGCACCTTTGATCGCATATTTGATGTTATAAACTATGGATTGTTGTGCATCGTTTTGATCATATTTATATACCCTTTGCTCTTTGTACTCAGTGCATCCATAAGCGATCCGAATGCCATATGGAACGGCCAGGTATGGCTGTTACCCAAGGATATCTCTTTTGCCGGATATAATATGATATTTGGGAACGAAAATATATGGATCGGGTATAAAAATACAATAATTTACGCTATAGTTGGCACCATTATCAATTTATTTGTTACCATAACGGCAGCTTATCCTTTGTCCCGGAAGGATTTCTATGCGCGGAATTTTCTTATGAGAGCCTACACCTTTACCATGTTCTTCAGCGGTGGTATGATCCCCACATATTTGCTGGTAAAACAACTGGGAATGCTGGATACCATATGGGCTATGATAATTCCCAATGCGGCCTCGGTGTGGAACGTTATTATAACCAGGACTTATTTCCAAAATAACATACCGGATGAGCTGCGCGAAGCCGCGGCTATAGACGGATGCAGCAACATAAAATTCTTAATACGGATAGTGGCGCCTCTGTCAGCGCCGATAATAGCGGTTATGACGCTGTTCTATGGGGTAGGGCACTGGAACGCATTTTTTAATGGATTGATATATTTATCCGACAGGAATAAGTTTCCGCTTCAACTGTTTCTGCGGGAGATTTTGATCTTAAGCCAGATGGAACAGAATATGCTGGAACATGTTGATCCCCATGAGGTATCTGAAAGAATGCGCATAGCCGAGACAGTGAAGTATGGAGTTATCATTGTTTCCAGCCTGCCGGTATTGATAGTGTACCCGTTTGTACAGAGGCATTTTGTTAAAGGGATCATGATCGGTTCACTTAAGGGATAGTTTAAGCATGAAAGGAAAGGGCTGTTTTTTCATTAAATATTAATGGCTGCCTGTCTTTAAACAGATAGTTACTAGATACAAATGATATAGTCCAAAAATAATTGAATAGTATCATGAAGGAGAGATTGGCTGATGGGGAGAACTAAATTATCCGTACTTATAATGATAATGCTATTTGTTATAAGCACATTTATTGGCTGCAGTAAAAGCGGATCATCGGGGGATACCGGTCAGCCCCGGGCTGATGGTGCTGGAGGAACCGAAGGGCAGATATCCGGTTTTAATGAAACAGGCTATCCGATAGTAAATGAAAAGATTACATTGACAATGATGGGGGCCGATACCGCCGATCCCCGGAGAAAATGGGAAGAGAATCGTTTTTTTAAGAGAATGGAAGAGATGACCAGTATTCACTTTAAATTCATACAGATAGCAAGGGAAAATTGGAATGAAAAAAAGAAACTGGCCTTTGCCAGCGGCGATCTGCCGGATGTTTTTTTCAGCGCTTTTCTGACCGCGCAGGAGGAGATGAGCTACGGGGAACAGGGGATATTGATCCCGCTGGAAGGTATGATTGAGAAATATGCTCCCAACATAAAAAAATGTTTGGAAGAAAATCCCGGGGTTAAAAAGAGCATAACCCTGCCATCGGGGAATATTGTAGCATTGCCTGCCATACACGAAACCAAGAGCAATGCCCACATATATTTAAACAAAAAATGGATGGATGAGCTGGGTCTGGAGGAGCCGAACACCGTAGATGATCTGTATAAAATACTGAAAGCCTTCAAAGATCAGGATCCGAACAAGAACGGAATGGCCGATGAAATACCTTTGAGCCTGGTAGGGGTAGCTCAGATAAAGCCTTTGATGAGCGCCTGGGGTTTGTTGTTCAATGATGTAAACCTGTTCATTGATGATAACAATAAGGTGGTCTTTTCTCCAATACAGCCGGAGTTTAAAGATGCCCTTGTATTTCTTAAAAAGCTGTATGACGAAAAACTTTTGGATAACGAAACTTTTACCCAGACAACGCAGCAGTTAAACGCAAAGGGGAGAAACGATACAGAGCTTCTTGGAGGTTTTTATACTGCCGGTGCATTTACGGTGGTGGGAGAAGCAAGGCATTTTGATTATATCACCATGATACCGCTTCTGACCCCTAAAGGCCAGCGTATGTGGCCCCTTGACGGAACGTTTAATGATTTGGAAAATAAGGCCAACGCTATCCGGTTTATGAGGGGTACTTTTGCAATTACCAACAAGTGCAAGGCTCCGGAGGCCATGATAAGATGGGTGGACTATCTCTATACTGAGGAAGGAGCAATACTTACCTGGATGGGAAAAGAAGGAGAAGAATATGAATGGAATTCCGACGGGACATGGAGCTGGATTCTTGAAGAGGGACAGGAACAGTACGATGTCAGATATCCCGGAACGATTGCACCGGCCACGGTACCTGGGCTTCGCCCCGATAATGTCTGGTTTAAGCTAGGTAACATATATGAATCCAGCTTGTGGCCGATAAGAGGCAGGGTTAATAAATATGATAGACTGACCTATCCTTTCCTGTATTTTCCGGTCGAAAAACAGAAGCGGGTAAACTCCTTAAATGCGGATATCGGCAGCTATGTTGATCAGATGATAGCCAGATTCATAACAGGAGATGCAAGTATCGACGAATGGGATAATTACGTAAAAACCATACAGAATATGGGGGTTGAGGAACTAATAAGCATTTATCAGGAGGCATATGATGAATTTATAAAAGAATAGGGGGAGATGTCCTACCCCTATTGTTTAGTTTATACGCCGGGAAATGGATTTGCACACGATATAGACCGTAGTTACAAGTTGCCTTGTATTGAACGGGTATAAATACTATTAAAGCCTGATATGGCAGGGTATTCAGATTGTAAAATACTATAGAAATTACCGAAACACTGTAAGAGGGCATGTCCCGATTATTATACCGTGTATAATGCATTATTAAATATTAAAACTTAATTTGGAAGGAGGATGTAAATGGATATTGGCGTGGTAAGCCGAAGCTTTCCCGAATTGACCAATGAAGAGATTGCAGATCTTTTAAGTAAAAACGGTTTCAAATGGACCGAGCTTTGCTTCTTCGCCAGGGATTCCAAGTATTGGGTGTACAATGGAAGATCCGACATTTCAGGTTTAACCGATGAAGAAAGCAACAGAATTGTTGAAGCATACCGTAGAAAGAGTGTAGAGGTTACCTCCATTGGCGTATTTACAAATCTGCTGGAGCCCGATGATAAGGAGCTGGAATTGAATCTTAAGTATTTTGAGCGGCATATGGAAATTGCATCGAAAAACAATGTGCCCTACGTAGCTACCGAGTGCGGTTTTATTCCGGGGAAGAGAGGGGTACAGGCCGATACCTACGAGTCGGCATTCCAGAGGTTGCTGGAAAGTGTTAAATGGCTGACGGCCAAAGCAGAAGAGTATGATGTGTATATAGCCCTGGAACCCTGTGTTTTGGATGTCATTCCCAGTGCCAAGCGAATGCTGGATTTTATTTATCAGGTAGGTTCCCCGCGCCTTAAGGTATTGCTCGATCCCGCCAACCTCATTGCCAACAGTTCGGAAGAGGATATGTTCAAATACTTGGCACAGCATATTGCTTATTTTCATGGCAAGGATAGGAAGGTGAACGACACCTACGGTCGTGTTGTTGGCGACGGCGATATCGACTGGCCTTTGTTTTTGCGCCTGTATCATGAACATACCGAGGGTATTCCGTTTATATTGGAGTATGTGAATATAAACAATTATCTCGAAATACGTAACAGGGTGCTTAAAATGGATGAACTTAGTTCTGGAGAAGATGGATAAAACACATAATCGAGAATGAGTGGGGAGTGGGGATTAGCTTTTAAGACACAATGGTATCGGACAAAGTGAAAGAAAAACTTGAAGCCTACTGTGCCAGATTGTTTCTTAATCAATTGTTTTTGTGGTATAATAATTATAATAGGATTGCCATAGTATGGAGTGATAAATGATATGGCAGGTGTAAACCTCTTAAAAGGAGGTAATTTTTTTGATGCCAACTGTATTCCCATCTGTGTAATGATTGCTGAACACAATGAGCATGTCAATCATTATCATACCCACTCGTTTTTTGAATTTGTTTATATACATCGGGGTTTTTCAGCTCATTATTATAACGGGATAACCACGCTGCTCACACCGGGGGACGTGTTTGGTATGCGGCCGGGGGATATACATGGATATACACGTCCCAATCGTACCATTCTTTATAACTGCCTGTTCGATATATCAGCCCTTGAAAACGAAATAGATGATCTAAAGGCTCTGCCCGGCCTGCGACAGATTTTTAATACCGAACAGCCTTCGGCATGGCAGCGGATCAATTTGGGCCCAATAGCCCGGAAGGAAGCGGTAGGCTATTTGGAAAAGATGAGGTTGGAAAGACTGAGCCGGGAAAAAGGCTGGGAACTGAAACTTAAGAGCCTTCTTATCGAGTTTTTGATTCTGTTTTCTCGCGCTTCTCAGTACAGATATATGGACGGTAAACTAGGAGAGTATAAGTATACCGAATATATATTCAGGGCTCTGGGGTTCATTGAGGAGAACTATCCTCACAGCATTTTGGTGGAAGACATCGCTGCTTCGGTTGGGCTTAGCGCCGACTATTTTTCACGGATGTTTAAACAGTTTATCGGTGTTACGCCTCAGGAATATATCATGAACGTACGCCTGGCTAAAGCTACGGAATTGCTCAGGGAAGCTGATATGACGATAACCCAGGTGGCCGAAAAGGTAGGGTTTGAAGATCCCGGGTATTTTTCCAGACAGTTCAAAAAAATATTAGGCATAACACCCTCCCAATATCAGAAGGAAAATTAAAACGAGGCATCCATTGTATTTAATTGAATTTAAGGAAGCAATATTGCTGAATATGCAGCATGCATGATAGCTCAAAACATAATATCGAGCCAAAGATACCTGCCATGAAAGGTCTGACATTGAACGTTCAGACTGCCCATGCCAAGGCCTTGCCGGTAAATTGTTAAGTTATGAAGAAGGTGTAAAATCGCAATGATGCCATGAGCACAGAAGTTATCGTGCGAAAGGGCTTTGAATGCGGCGTGATGTTTTTGCTTGAATCTATGATAGGCTTTTAATGCGTTATTACAAATACAGGTACAAGGTTTATAAAGTGAATGACCGACTAGCATCCGGATTTTACAAAATAAAGCGATGAATTCGCAATGGTAGAGGTGGTTCGTACCTACAAAATAAGATCGAAAATCTGGAAAGGCAGGGTAATAAAATGCTTGTCGATAAGGCTATGACAAACAGGGAGAGGTTTATCAACACCATGGAATACAAGGCTGTTGACCGCGTGCCCAACTATGAGGTTGGTGTTTGGGGACAGACCATTGATAGATGGGAAAAAGAAGGGCTGAATATCTATGACCTTCACTGGGATTGGTTCACGGGAGAAGAATTCTTCGATATGGATGCCAGAGAATATATAGATGTAAACTATGGAATGATGCCCGCTTTTCAAGCGGAAATTCTGGAAAGAACCGAAAGGTATGAAGTCATAAGGCATTCAAATTTTATGACAGGAGCAGGTGGAGGCCAGAGTTTTGGTATGTTGGGCGGATTCAACACCATGTTTGGCAATCCGGCTCCTCATGTTGAAAACGGCCAATTAAGCCATCCTATGTTTAACGGAGTCCAGGAGAAATTTATTGCGTTTTTGAATGAGCTGAATAATGCCGGAGTTTTAGCTCCTGACTGGTACACAATTGAATGGGAACAGGCCAAAGCTTATACTCATGGTGACAAATTAGGTATGGTCTGGTATCCTGCCGGTGCACTTCTGGCAGAGTACACCAATGCAAAGAATAAAACTCTGGAATCCGTAGATGTGTGGACTTACTGGAAAGAACCCCCGATTGAAGGCGGAAAGTATCCGGCAACCGGCAATCCGGGGTATACCTGGTGTTTTACCAAGCAAGGCTTCACCGATGAAGGAAAACTCAAAAGGGTTGCTCATATGCTTGATACCATGGTAATCGGCGGAGAAAACTTCTTCCACACAATTCAGGGCGGAACCAATGAGGTTTTTGAAGCAATGGGTATTAAGGTTGAGACCCCGAGGGAATGCGTTTACAACGATGACGGTACTTTCTATATTTACAATGAAGATGGTTTCCCGTGGAGACAGGAAGATGGCTATAGCCCGATCGGAATATGGCAGCATTTTGGACTGTCCGTTATCTGGCAGCGTAATGCTCCAAAGGGGGCTACTGAGTTTGACAAAAAGCACAATGAAACTGCAAATAGGTTGAATGATATTATTCTGTCGTATGATAGGTGGCCTAATGACAGTTTGAAAATAAACGTTGCCATTAACGAGATTGCTCCTAATCTGTCTGATTTCGAAAAGGCACAGGAACTGGCTTTTGTCACCGGGAAGAGGCCCATGAGCGAATGGAGCAAGTATCAACAGGAATGGCTTGATAAAGGTGGCAGAGAGGTCATCAAAGCCATTGCTGACAATTTGAATGTTCTGGTTCCTGATTATGCCAATTAATCAATATATTTGTGATTGATGTAAATTTGATTGAAATAGACTGCCCTTAACATTTTAAAGGCAGTCTATTTCAATTAGAATATCCCGTATTTAATATTTAGGAAAAGGGGAATAGCGATGGAGCGATTTTTGCTGATTACAGGGTGTCCCCTTGTGGGGAGGGAGATTCGACTCAATCCGCATTATGTTTGCAAGCCGGGCCAGTACATACATGTGAAGGGCGTTCAGGTTGAAAAACCCTTAAAAGGTTTTTTTGTTTGTGCATCGTATCATGGTCAGAACGATCCCCATATTGAAATATTTGAAGGAAGGCTTTTTGGGGAAAGGATAGGGACATGTTATTTGCATTTTATCCCCGACAGAGGTGCTGCAAAATTTACCTGCTCTCTGGAGCGGCCATATGATGGAAAGCAGGAATTGTTTCTCTTATTGAATGGCGATGAGATTAATATACATTCCTTTGGATTTACCGTTGAGGTACCGGAACCCATGCCTTACGAAAGGCTAATAAAGAATTATGAACCGGTGCTGGAGGATAGGCTGGTAGATATATGGAGCGACACGTGGGTTCTCACTGATGGATTAAATAGGACGATTCCCGACAGCAGTGAGGTGGGTTTACCTCGAAAAAATAAATATGTGGGGATATTCTATTGGACCTGGCACACGCTGGATGGGACTTACCCGCCTAAGAATAATAGCGAAATATTGAAAAATCATCCTGAAGCAATTCATGATGTATCCCATCCCGCGTGGGGGCCGCTTAACACCCGGCATTACTGGCAGGAGCCGTTGTTTGGGTATTATACCAATATGGATAAGTGGGTTATGCGCAAACATGCCCAGATGCTGGCTGACGCCGGTGTGGACGTTGTTATTTTTGATAATACCAACGGGTATCTTACCTGGGAACCTCAATACATGACGCTTTG
>LFSE01000038.1 GCA_001513075.1 Clostridiales bacterium DTU074
CCCTTGATCAGATAAAAGAAATATGTGCTTTTCTTGAAGAACAGGAAGACCTGCTTAGGAAAAGGCATATAGCGAGTACAAATATAACACTGGAATACTGCGAGAATTCCGTGATTCAATGCAGCGGGAGTATTACCGTCATGGGGCGGGGAAGTTACAGGTCAAATCTGATTGCAAAAAATCATATATTGCAAAAGAGAGCAGATGGTGTGGTAATAGGAGGGGCTCTTGTAGCCGGTAAGATGATAAAAGCCGGAATTGTAGGCTCTACCGCTGGTATAAAAACTTATTGCAGGATTCTTGATGCCGATGGCAGTTTTAAGGCTACCCAATGTCATCTAAATACAATAATAAGGGTTGGTGAACAGGTAACAACATATTAGGAAGGACAGCAGAAGTAGTTGTCATACCATGCGGATGACTGTTTCAGAAAACTCATTTATCGTATCTCCTAATTGATAACATTAAGGAGCCTAAGAATTGGCTCATTTTGAAATGGTGGGCTCCATGGTGTACCAGTTGATGAAGGGAGCTTGTCCGGAGGAGATTAAATTAGCCGATGTCGGAACCTATTATGCCGATCACGACAATGCCGTGTATCCGAGCACGGGAACCGGTGTACCTTTTACAGCAGCCTATATTCAATCCAAAGGGGATCCAATAGCGGATCTTCATGAAAATCTGGCGGCCGAGCAGAAGGCCAGGGCGACATACGAGCATCTTATCAATTTGGCTGATGATCCAGATGTGATCGATCCTCTGAGATTCTTGCGGGAGCGGGAGGTCGTCCATTTTCAGAGGTTCGGTGAGGTGCTGCAGAAGGTACGGGAATACCTGGAGTCAAAAAAATATTACTGAAATAATATGCATACATTAAATACTCACAGCATTCTATACGCCGGCATATATTGTTGGTAGAGGCAGAGCTTGAGAGCTCATCTGGAAATGTATTAAAAGGAGGTACGGTTGAATGAGTTTCTTTGGTGGCAGAAGATTGGGAGAGGATGATAGCTTGCTCTTTTTCTTCCTACTGCTGGTGATCATATTCTGTAATTGCGGTATATTCAAGGAGTCCGATGAATTATTGTTCTTCTTCCTTATCCTCGTAGTATTGTTTAACAATGATTGTATATTCCGAGGATTTGGAACATCTTCCAGCGAGAGCTAAAAAACTGGCTGTGGTAAGCAGGGGGAGTGCCGCTGAATGCGCGCTTCCTCTTTTTGCTTTCTAAAAAAGCAATAATTCCGAATGCCGAACTATGCTCGAGTGTCCTGCTGCAAGTATAGTCGGTTTTGTTAACTGGATAACTTCAGCAAAAAATGGATATTATTCAATATTCACAGTATTTTATACTATAGCATATATTGTAGTGAAGGTGCATTTAAGTTACTATTCATGAAGGAGGTATTGACATATGGGATTTTTTGGTAGGAGAATGGGCCAAGACGATGATAGCTTACTCTTTTTCTTTCTGCTGTTGGTGATTATATTCTGCAATTGCGGAATATTCAGAGAGTCAGATGAGCTGTTGTTTTTCTTCCTCATCTTGGTGGTCTTGTTTAATGGAGATGGCATTTTCAGGGGGATCAGGGATTCAAAAGAATGCTAAAGCATTGAGTGTGGCAAGGAAAGGGAGTGATGCGGAGTGCACACTTCCTTTTTTATTTTTATAAGATTATCAAAACGGGTAGTGAAAGGTTGGTAAAAGAATCAGAATCCGTTAACATAAGCGGCAGTCCGCCATCATAGAATGTGATAGGGGGTGGTGGGATGACATACTCCAGCCGTTATTTAAGAATTACCGATCCCTTAATGGAGGGTATCGATGTTACCAATATCCAACAGCGTCTCAGCGAACTAGGGTTCTATGATGGCGAGATAACCGGGGTATATGATAGACAGAATGCCGAAGCAGTCCGGAATTTTCAGCAGCAAAACGGTTTGACGGCTGACGGCATTGTAGGACCAAACACATGGAATGCGGTTGGTATAAGCTCGGATTTGCTCCAATACTTTAGCACTGAATATAATATTACCATTGACATCGAAGAGAAGGAACTGACCCTGAGACAAGGCGAACAAATTATAAAGGTGTATCCTGTGGCGGTAGGAAAGCCTTCTACCCCAACACCTACTGGCAACTGGAGGATTATCCAAAAAACACTGAACCCGGGAGGACCCTTTGGAGCCCGATGGATGAGATTGAGCGTGCCCTGGGGAGGTTACGGCATACATGGTACTGATCAGCCTGAGAGTATAGGTACTGCAGCCAGCCATGGATGTGTCAGGATGCTCAATGAGGATGTTATTGAGCTATATGACATTGTACCCCTCGGAACAGAGGTAAAAATAACCGGGATTACTGTTACCGGCAGGACCTTGTATTTAGGTGTACAACCGGGAGAGGATGTAAGGAATGTACAGGAGATTCTGCAGGAGCTCGGATACTACGGAGGGCCAATAGATGCGGTATACGACGAAGAGGTAAGGGATGCAGTTCTTGAACTTCAAAAGGACTACGGCTTGATACCGGACGGAGTGGTAGGACCGAATACATATGAGATATTGGGAAAGCTTGGGGATATTTTGGTTAATAGTCAGGAACCCTAAGTACCAACGCTTTTGTTAAGTAGGACTGTTTTAATTATTAACTAGGCCTTGGGAAGGAATGGTACATTTCCTCGTGAGGCCTTTTAATTTTATCGCTTGTTTTGTGTTTTGATGCGTTATAGGGTTATAATATGGATAAAGGGTGTCCCCTGAGCAACCCTGTCAATTTTTTCGCACCAGTATAGGGTGATAATAAGGATGGAAGGGAGGCATGGCGGTGGACAAAAAGGATGTTGCAAAGATATTGGAAGAGATTGGTTTGCTCTTGCAAATTAAAGGTGAAAACCCTTTTAAAGTTCGTGCTTACGAGAGGGGCGCAAGAGCCGTTGAGATGCTGAATGAGGACTTGGATACTCTTGTGAAAGAAAAGAGATTGAATCAGATAGATGGGATAGGCAAAGCTTTGGAACAGAAGATTGAAGAGCTGGTTACCACGGGACGTCTCAGGTATTATGAGGATTTGAAGAAGGAATTTCCCGAAACCCTGTTTGAGCTGCTCAAGATCCCGGGCTTAGGGCCAAAAAGGGTGCACATATTATACAATGAACTAGGTATAAGTACGCTTGGCGAGCTTGAATATGCCTGCATGGAAAACCGATTGTTGAATTTGCCCGGCTTTGGTAAGAAGGTTCAGGAAAACATACTGAAGGGGCTGGAATACCTCAAACGCTACAGGGATAGATTTTTGTTGCCCGATGCACTTATGCTGGGCGACAGCATTCTAGATCGAATAAAAGAACACCCTCGGGTTGTACAGGCTAATTTGGCCGGGAGTTTGAGACGAAAGAGGGAGCTGATCAAGGACATCGATATTCTGGTAAGCAGTCTTCAGCCCGAGGAGGTTATGGATTACTTTGTTAAAATTCCCGAAGTTAAGGATGTTGTCGGGAAGGGCGAGACCAAATCCAGCGTCCGGTTGGAAAACGGGATGGCAGCTGATTTAAGGGTTGTGCAGCCGGAACAGTATCCATATGCATTGCATCACTTTACAGGTAGCAAAGAGCATAATACAGCAATGCGACATTATGCGAAAGGCATTGGTTTGAAGATGAACGAATACGGCCTGTTTGAGGAGCACACTCAGAAAATAATCCCCTGCAGGAGTGAAGAGGAGGTGTTCCAGGCTCTTGGGATGCAGTATATAGTTCCTGAACTGAGGGAGGATATGGGAGAAATTCAATCAGCGCTGGAACACCGGCTGCCAAATGTGGTTCAGAAAGAGGACATAAAGGGTATTTTTCATGTTCACAGCCATTACAGCGATGGTATAAGCGGTATTGCGGAACTCGCAGCTGAAGCAAAAGCACTGGGATATGGGTACATAGGCATATCGGATCACAGTCAGTCGGCATTTTATGCCCAAGGTTTGAAAAAAGATGATATTCTGCGGCAGCATCAGGAGATTGACCGGTTGAATTCAGCATTGGACGGTTTTAGGATATTAAAAGGCATAGAAGTTGATATATTGCCCGACGGAAGCCTGGATTACCCCGATGATCTATTGGCCACCTTTGACTTTGTCATAGCAGCGGTTCATTCAAGGTTTTCTATGAATAAGGATGAGATGACCCGGCGTATTATCGATGCGCTGGACAATCCCTATGTTACCGTGTTGGCTCATCCTACCGGGAGGCTTCTGCTTTCCCGTCAGGAATACCCTTTGAATATGGAAAAGATTCTGGAAAAGGCTGCAGAAAAGGGAGTTTATATGGAAATCAACGCTAATCCCCACAGATTGGATCTGGACTGGCGTTTGTGCAAAATCGGTAAAGACCTTGGAGTTAAATTTGTAATTGGCACTGATGCTCATGACCTGGACAGCTTAAGATTTAGTGTATATGGCGTGTGGATGGCACAAAAAGGCTGGCTAGAAAAGGGGGATATTTTAAACTGTTTGGATTATCATGAATTGGAAGGCATGCTGAGGGCGGCAAGGAGACAGCAAAATTAATGTTTAATGAAAATGAAAGAGATGAATAATATTTGGAACTAATGAGAAGAGAAATGCCGTTTCTGAAAAATTACTATATAGATTAGAGTTTTCCGTTTTTGATCTTGGAGTTGGAAGGATATGATATATTTCTAATTGAAATAAAGAATGCAAGGAATGATAAGAATTGCAAGAAAGCCCATTCATGCTTTCCTGTAGTGAGAACAAAAAGATTGGGTGATTTCCCGGACATATATGATAAAATATAGTACAGACACGGTTTCTTTTTTAATAATCTAGAACAAAAAATGGTAAGGGGTACTGAACAGATGAGAATTGACCAGTTAAAAGAAAAGAAATATTTCGTTTTGGACATGGATGGCACTTTTTATCTTGGAGATAAATTATTGGACGGTTCACTTGACTTTGTGAAACGAACAGAGGAGGCGGGCAAGCGTTTCATATTTTTCACCAACAATTCGTCAAAAAATTCTTCAGTTTATAAGCAGAAACTGGCCGGTATGGGATGTTTTGTCGATGAATCAAATATTGTTACATCAGGCATGGTGACGGTAGAATACCTGAAAAGACATTACAAAAACTGCCAGGTATATCTTTTGGGAACACCCATGCTTCACGAGGAATTTCATAAAAATGGAATACCAATAGTTGAGGATAAGCCCGATGTAGTTGTAGTAGGTTTTGATACTACACTGACCTATGATAAGCTCAGCCGAGCCTGTGCCTTTATCCGCCAGGGTCTTCCCTTTATTGCTACTCATCTGGACTTAAACTGTCCCACCGAGGACGGATTTATTCCCGACTGTGGTGCCATATGTGCTTTTATAACTGCTTCAACCGGGGTCAGACCCAAATATCTGGGCAAGCCATTTATTGAGACTCTGGAATACTTGCTGAAGTATCTGGGCTGTAGCCGAGAGGAAATGGTTTTCATAGGTGATCGCTTGTACACCGACATAGCCATAGGGGTTAAGCACGGCGTAACCAGCGTGCTTGTGCTGACTGGTGAAACCAAACGGGAGGATTTGGAAAGATCCGATATTAAGCCGGATTTTGTTTTTAACCGTCTGGCAGATTTGATACCCTTTATTTGACAAAAACAAAAGGACCGCTTATTATTAGCGGCCCTTATGTAAGGGGTTTGGGGGTTTGGGTAACTTTTTCGTTTATTATTTTAACCATATTTAAAAGAAATAAACATGATTTTTAAATTTTTATGGGGAATTTTATGCCAATAAGCACTTTGTATGATAGAATATAAAGGCAGTATTAATAAGAAGGAGTGGAGCAGTAAAATGTCGATTAAGGTTATTCTTGATACTGACATCGGAAGCGACATTGACGATGCTGTGTGTTTGGCCTATCTTCTCTCAAACCCTGAATGTCAGCTTATGGGAGTGACCACGGTGAGCGGCGAGGCTGAGAAACGGGCCATGATGGCCAGTGTTCTGTGTAACGTGGCCGGAAAGGATGTACCGATTTATCCTGGAGCCGAAGAACCCCTCATTGGGCGGCAAAGGCAGCCGATGGCTCCCCAGGCCAGGGTATTGGGTAACTGGAAACATGAGACGAAATTTCCCAAAGGCGAGGCAATTGAATTCATGCGAAGAACGATCCGTGAAAACCCAGGGGAAATAGTTCTGCTTGCCATCGGGCCTCTTACCAATGTAGCGCTGCTGTTCAAAACCGATCAGGAAATACCGAAGCTGCTTAAAGGGCTGGTTTTGATGTGCGGCGTTTTTACCAACAGCCTGCCGGGAGTAGGTCCTCTGGAGTGGAACGCCATATGTGACCCATATGCTACCGCTATCGTGTATGCCGGTCAGACTAAAGTGCATCGCTCCATAGGCTTGGATGTGACGTGTCAGGTGACCATGGATTCGGCTGAAGTTCGAAGCAAGTTCAAAGCTCCTTTGCTTGAACCGGTACTTGATTTTGCTTCGGTATGGTTTGAGAAAATCGATAGAATTACCTTCCATGATCCGCTGGCGGCTACCACCATATTTGATAGCCGGATATGCACATTCAAAAAAGGGAATATTGATATTGAGCTGGCCAGCGACAGATTGAGAGGGATGACGCATTGGGAAGCCGATCCCGAGAATGGGAGGCATGAAGTAGCACTGGAAGTTAATAGGGACAGGTTTTTTGAGCATTATCTGTCGGTGTTTGACTGAAAACAAGACGCAATTGAAATATTTTAGAAAAATACTTGGGATATTAATAATATTAAGAATATTAAGGATATTTTAAAAGGAGGATTTCTGACATGAGTTGTAAATCCCATGATGTTCCAAGGCCGGAATATCCAAGACCGAACATGGTGCGGGATAAATGGTTAAATTTAAATGGTTGTTGGGAGTTTGAAATTGATCACGGGCGAAGTGGAAAGGCAAGAAAGCTTTTTGAAGCCGAAGGACTGAATGGGAAAATTATCGTTCCCTTTTGTCCCGAAAGCAAGCTATCCGGAGTGGAATACAAGGATTTTATGGCTGCGGTGTGGTACAGGAAGGAGTTTACTCTCCCCGATGATTGGAATTCTGGCAGGGTGCTGATTCATTTCGGTGCTGTAGACTATGATTCCGAAGTATGGGTTAACGGCCAGTCTGTAGGTACCCATCGTGGGGGATACACCCCGTTTACTTTTGATATTACCGATTTTTTGAAGAAGGGAATAAATGTTGTAACGGTATATGCCGAGGATGACGTCCGTTCGGGGCTTCAACCCGGGGGAAAGCAGTGTCCCGACTATTATTCCCGAGGCTGCCACTACACAAGAACCACCGGTATATGGCAGACGGTATGGTTGGAAAATGTTCCAGACAGTTACATATCTTCTTTCAGGATGATACCCGATCCGGACAACGGATGTATCCACATGGAGGTGCGTTTTGGAGGCAGGCTAATCGGAGGCGAACTTGCAGTAAAGGCTTTCTTTGATGGAAAGGAAACAGGAAGGGGTATGGCCAGGATAAGCGGAGATGCGGCCAGGCTCAGACTGGACTTGTCGGAAGTACACCTTTGGGAGCCGGGAAATCCCCAATTGTATGACTTGGAGCTGACGTTGCAAAAGGAGGGCCAGTGCATTGACCGGATAAGCAGCTATGCTGGTTTGCGGTCCATTACCGTAGAGGACAATAAGATCCTCATAAACGGAAAGCCTGTATTCCAGAGGCTTGTATTGGATCAGGGATTTTATCCTGACGGAATATATACCGCTCCTACCGATGAAGATCTGAAACGAGACATTGAGATTTCGATGGGACTTGGCTTCAACGGGGCCAGGCTGCATCAGAAGATCTTTGAACCCCGCTTCCTGTACTGGGCCGATAAGCTGGGATATCTGGTGTGGGGAGAACATGCAAGCTGGGGTCTTGACATATCCGGTCCCGAGGGTTTGGAACGCTTCCTTCCCGAATGGTTAGAAGCTCTGGAGAGGGATTTCAACCATCCTTCCATTGTTGGATGGTGTCCTTTTAATGAAACTTCAAGGAGCCAGGATGAAGAGGTATTGAGGACCGTTTACAGAGTTACCAAGATGGTGGACAGCACCCGTCCGGTTATCGATACCAGCGGTTATATCCATGTTGTTACCGATATTGAGGATATCCACGATTATGAGCAAAATCCTGAGATCTTTAAACAGAGATATGAGCCGTTAAAGGAAGGCAAGGGAATAGTGGCCGATCATCTTGGGGGTTTGAAGTATAGCAAAAACCTGTGCTTTGTCAGCGAATACGGCGGTATCTGGTGGAGCCCGAAACGGGAGGGCTGGGGTTATGGAGCTCGCCCTCAAAGCGAGGAGGAATTTATCCAGCGCTATAAGGCTCTGACGGAAGCTCTGCTTAATCATCCCAAGATGTGTGCTTTCTGCTATACCCAGCTATATGATGTGGAGCAGGAGGTAAACGGTCTCTACACATATGACAGGAAGCCCAAATTTGATCCTGGGGTTATAAAGGCTATCAATACGCAAAAGGCGGCTATAGAGGAATAACATCCTGGCTTATGTTGATATTCGAATCCGTATCGGATGGATGATAAAGCTGATGGCATATGATGGACAGGTTTTCATCGGTACTTCCGTAGTTTGCCGGACCAATTATGCATATGCCATCACGTACACCCTTGTTTTATTGCTTATATTGCCTTCCTGACAGATTTATCGATGGTTTGCAGCATTGGAAAAGGCAGCATAAAGATGATTTTATTCCAAAGGATATGAAAACGGAGGCTGATTATGGATCAGACGATCAGGGTTGGAATTGTTGGATACGGCAATCTTGGACGCGGTGTAAGCATGGCGGTCAGGCAGAATCCGGATTTTGAACTGGTGGCTGTATTTACGCGGAGGCCGCCGGAACAGGTGAAGGCCGATGTACAGCTTGTTCACATCTCCCAACTGGAGGATTACAAGGGAAAGATTGACGTGATGATCTTATGTGGGGGCTCGGCCACCGATTTGCCGCAACAGGGGCCGGTAATTGCGGAAATGTTCAATACTGTGGACAGTTATGATAACCATGGAAAAATACCCGAGTATTTTGCATTGATTGATGAGGCGGCCAAAAAGGGAAACAGGCTCAGCTTGATCTCGGCTGGCTGGGATCCGGGCCTGTTTTCGCTGATGAGATTGTTAGGCCAGGTTGTGCTGCCAAAGGGGTATAGCTACACATTTTGGGGTAAGGGAGTGAGCCAGGGTCATTCCGATGCCGTCCGCAGGATAGCCGGTGTTAAAGATGCGGTACAGTACACCATTCCGGTAGAGGCGGCTGTACAAAGAGTGCGGAGTGGAGAAAATCCCAGCCTCACAACAAGGGATAAACATTATCGGGTATGTTATGTTGTGGCTGAAGAAGGGGCGGATCCAGAGCGCATTGAACGGGAGATTAAAGGTATGCCCAACTACTTTGCTGATTATGACACAACGGTATATTTCATTTCCCATGAGGAGCTAAAAGCCAATCATTCGGGCATGCCTCACGGGGGAATGGTAATCCGTTCGGGAGAAACCGGCCTGTCAACCAAGCAGATGATGGAGTTCAGCCTGACTTTGGGGAGCAATCCGGAATTCACTTCCAGCGTACTGGTGGCATATGCCAGGGCGGTGTATCGAATGGCAGCAGAGGGACACAAAGGTGCGCGTACTGTTTTTGATATACCCTTTGCATATCTGTCCCCCAAAACCGGTTACGAGATAATGAAAGAACTCTTATAGGCACATGAAAAACTGCCCGAAAGCTTGCGTCGCGTAAATGATCTGTTTATAATAAGTTAATAGATGAGCACCGGGCAGAATATGGCTCAATCGTATCATGCCAACAAAGCCCTGGTATTTTGAATCATGTCGTCAATAACACGCGGCTGAACGCCGGGGCTGAAATTGGTTTGGTTCTGTATAACCATACAGGTGTGAAACTATAACAATGCGTGACAGGAGGTAAAAAATGAATTCGATTGAACAGCTGTGTATAAATACTATTAGGGTGTTATCGGCTGAAGCCGTGGAAAAGGCAAAATCGGGGCATCCCGGGATGCCGTTGGGTGCAGCTCCAATGGCATATACGCTATGGTCCAGACATATGAAACACAATCCCGGCAATCCTAAATGGGCTAATCGAGATCGGTTTGTGCTGTCAGCCGGTCATGCATCAATGCTTATCTATTCGCTGCTTCATCTTTTCGGATACGACCTTACCATTGAGGATATAAAGAATTTCAGGCAATTTGGGAGCAGAACTCCCGGCCATCCGGAATACGGGCACACCCCGGGAGTGGAAACCACAACCGGTCCTCTTGGTCAGGGATTTGCCAATGCTGTGGGCATGGCCATGGCCGAGGCTTATCTTGCTGCCAAATTTAATCGTCCGGGATATAACATTGTGGATCACTATACATATGTTCTGGCCGGCGATGGCTGCATGATGGAGGGAGTCAGCTATGAAGCTGCATCGCTGGCAGGTACATTGAAATTGGGCAAGCTGATTGTACTGTATGATTCCAATTCCATAACCATTGAAGGTTCAACCGATATTGCATTCAGGGAAGATGTGGGCAAACGGTTTGAAGCTCAGGGCTGGCAGGTTTTGAGGGTACAGGATGGCAATGACATCGAAGCAATCGATAAGGCTGTAGCCCAGGCCAAAACCGAAACTAATAAACCTTCATTGATTATCATCACAACCGAGATCGCTTACGGCTGCCCTGCAAAGCAGGGGGATGCATCAGCCCATGGTGAGCCGCTGGGGGCGGAGAATATTCAGCGGATGAAGGAATATTTAAACTGGCCCGGCCAGGAGCCTTTCCATGTTCCTGAAGAGGTAAAAAGATACAGGGATGAAATAGTGGAAAAGGGGAAAAGAGCTGAGAAAGAGTGGAACCATCTGTGGGAAGCTTATTCAAAGGAATACCCACAGTTAGCTGAAGAGTGGAAACTGTGGCACGGCGATGATTTGCCCGGTCAACTGCTGGATGCTGAGGAATTCTGGAGCTTTGAGGGCAGTATGGCAACCCGTGCTGCGTCGGGTGAGGTTATAAATCGTTTGGCCAGGTTTGTTCCCAATCTTATCGGAGGGTCGGCGGATTTGGCGCCGTCGAACAAAACGATCATGAAGGGGCGAGGCGATTTTTCTGCAGAAGATCGCAGCGGCTCCAATCTTCATTTTGGTGTGCGTGAGCATGCCATGGCAGCTATCGCCAATGGAATGACGCTTCATGGAGGACTGAGGGTCTATGTTGCTACATTCTTTGTGTTTACCGATTACATGAAACCCGCGATGAGGTTGAGTGCGCTCATGGGGTTGCCCGTCACCTATGTTCTTACCCATGACAGCATAGGTGTGGGCGAAGATGGTCCTACCCATCAGCCTGTGGAACACCTGCCTGCGTTAAGAAGCATTCCCAATTTTACCGTATTCCGACCTGCCGATTCAAAGGAGACGGCTGCCGGCTGGTATACGGCAATGACAAGAAGAACAGGACCGACGGCGCTGATACTTACACGACAGAATCTTCCTCTATATCAGGAGACCGGGAAGGAAGCCTTAAAAGGTGCATACATCCTGTTGGATTCTGAAAAGGAAACGCCGGATATCATACTCATGGCTTCCGGTTCGGAGGTACAGCTTATATATGAAGCTCACAAAGTTCTTAAAGAAAAAGGAATAGATGCCCGGGTGGTAAGCATGCCGTCATGGGAGATCTTTGAGGAACAGCCGGATGAATATAAGCAGAAGGTGCTTCCCCCCAGTGTGAAAGCCCGATTGGCAGTGGAAGCGGGGGCTTCCCTGGGCTGGCACAGGTATGTGGGACTGGACGGAGAAATTATATCTATAGACAGATTTGGGGCTTCCGGTCCGGCAAGCGTTTTGTTTAAGGAATACGGCTTTACCGTAGACAGGGTTGTTGAATGTGCTTTAAAGTTGCTGGGGCGCTGAATAGCAGCGTTCCAAGCTTGTGAAAATCATGTTTTTGGAGGAAGGGCCTTAATGTCCTATAGTGGCTCATCATCGGATATGACTTCGAGCTCAAGAGTGTCGAAGTTAATGCGTTCTATGAAATTATCCTGGGTTAGAACTGTTCTTTTGTATTCCTGGTATTCCCTTTGGTTTTTTTCAAGCCAAATGGGACGTTCCAGGTCCAAATTGTAACAGATTTCTTCAATACAGCGATGGAGCCGATCTTGTTCTGAAAGGTCGGCTCCATTGTATTCGGAAACCATGTCCATGATAATTTTGTTGTTTTTGCGTACAATACCCCACAGCCTAAACATGCGATACCATCCTTTATTGCCGAATTTCGATAAGATTTAAAATCGATTTATGTGTCGGAATCAAGAAGTTGCATATGAACAAGCCGGTTGTCTGTCTGGTTCTCGTAAAAGCGTGGCATATGAATGATTATTCGGTTGTATAGCAGGCCACAATTTCACCCAGGAAAAAGGTATGGTAATCGGGATAGAATTTACGGTCGATTTCGGGATCTAAATTTTCGGGTACCAGATCATGCCTGCATATCACCTTGCATTCATAGTGCAGCCAGCACTCGCCGATTACCGGTGTATTAACCTTTTCACCGGGCACGGGAGTAAGGTTGCATTCCTTGAACTTGTCGAAATCACGCCCGGACTTTGTTCCGCAGAAGGTCAATGCAGCTTTTAAATCCTCCTTTGGCGGGACGCTGACCGTAAATTCACCTGATTTTTCGATGAGACCATGGGTGTATCTGGATTTTCTGACAGGTACCAGAAACACTGGCCTCCCCCAGAAGAAAACAATTCCTCCCCAGCCGATGACCATGGTGTTTACCTTCTCGCCTCGGGAGGTTAGGAAAAGCCCGCCCGATTTTAGCTGTTTTTCCACTTCGCAAAGATATTGATTATATGCTACTTCCCTTCTCACGACAGATCCCTCCACTCATTTGTAACTACAGTATTTTCTCTAGTTTTTTGCAGATAGCTATGTCCTTTATTCCTTAATCTAACTATACTATTTTTTGCATATGGTTGCAAGGTAAATACGTATCAAAATGGGTTGAATTATGTTTTATTTATCAATATACCATGGTAACGGAGGTGTTTTTTTGGTACAATATAGCTGAAAATTATAATTTAGGGAGGGATATCCATGAGTATTTTCCAGATAGGGGTTATGGTAGATTCTTTTCGTTTGGAATTGGAGGAGGGTTTAAAGAAGGCCAGGGAGGTAGGAGCAGCTGGAGTGCAGATATATGCTACGGCAGGCCGGATGGCTCCTGAGAATCTATCGAGTGCTCAACGGAAGGAAATCCTTGATATCATTAAATCCAACGGCCTGGTTGTATCAGCAATATGCGGAGATCTCGGAGGACATGGTTTTGCCAAAGCGGAAGACAATCCATGGAAAATTGAAAAATCCAAGAGAATTATGGATCTTGCCAAGGATTTGGAGGCCAATATTGTAACCACCCATATTGGTGTCGTACCCGAAGATGAGAATCATCCCAGATGGAAAGTGCTTCAGGATGCATGCGGTGAGCTGGCTGAATATGCAGATAATGTAGGGGCTTTCTTCGCCATTGAAACCGGCCCTGAGAAAGCCGTCACCTTGAAGAGGTTTTTGGACAGCCTGGGCAGCCGCGGCGTATCCGTTAATTATGATCCTGCTAATTTGGTTATGGTTACCGGGGACGATCCTGTGGAAGCCGTATACACTCTGAAAGACTATATCGTACATACCCATGCAAAAGACGGCATTATGAAAAAACAGACCGATCCGGAGATTATATACAATTACTTTGCAGAGGGTGGAATTGAGGATCTGCGTCTGGGAGATTATTTCCTTGAAACCCCCTTGGGTGAGGGTCATGTTGATTTTGACCGATATCTAAAGGCTTTACAAGAAGTCGGATACCGTGGTTTTCTTACCATTGAGCGGGAAGTGGGGGATGATCCCGAAAAGGACATCCGACAGGCGGTTGTGTTTTTGAAGGAAAAATTAAAGGCATTGGGTATATAGGTTCGTTTCCTCCAACCATCGACGGTTGGGTTTCCCTCTGCAGGATCGGGGGATAATGGTTTAAGAGTACCGGGTACTCAGAAGAATAATTGCAGATCTTGGCTGATGCGGAAAGCAAAATAAGGCTTAACAGTACGGGGGAGCTTAAAAATGATTGATATTTTATCAATAGTAATTGCTGTGCTGGCCATCTATTTTATTATGAAAATTGCTTTTAAAATTTTGAAAGCGTTTTTGGTGCTGTTGGTTATCGGGGTGCTGGCGTATATATTGATGAATTATGGTTTTTTGAGTGGCCTGTTTTGAGAGAATTGCCTCCAAACTTGATAAGGGCTTTCGTCTTGTCGGGCTGCTTTCCTTAAGAAGGCAGCCCTTTAATGATCAACAATGCTCAACCGGCGCAGGCTGAGCTGAAAGCGCGCAGACAGCTGCCGGCTGAAAACCCCTATCGGGAATACCGGGCTGACCGGCAGGGACAAAAATATACAAATGGGTATTTTGTTTTTCCATATATGGTGTATAATAACCATAAAGACCCCATGAAATAGCCATGGCGCTATGGGGTTGCCAGTTGATTAAATGGAGCGGAAGGACCGGAATGAATGAACTACTTGGATATTTGAAGAAAAAACTCGGGAGAGAAATGGATGAAAACCGGGTAAGAATGATGCATCCTCTTGTCCTTGCCTATATCGGCGATACGATATATGACCTCTTTGTACGGACATATCTGCTCATGCGGTATGATGTACCGGTTCATAAGCTGCATGTGAAAGCCATTGATTTTGTTAAGGCAAAGGCCCAGGCTGATACTCTTCATCGGATTGAGGAGTTCCTTACTCAGGAAGAACGGGATGTGGTAAGAAGGGGAAGAAATGCCAAGCCTGGTTCTGTCCCCAAGAATGCCGATATAATAGAATACCGATGGGCTACCGGATTTGAGTCGCTTTTTGGATATCTGTATTTGCTTGGTAAGGATGAAAGGCTCTTTGAAATATTGGACCATATACTGGATAATGCAGGGGAGGAGAAAGGGAATGGGTGAAGTTTGTTTGCACGTGGAGCTGTTGAGCCATACACCCGATCCACAGGGAATAGTTGCTATGGCTGCCAAGCTATGCTACTCATCGGTTGATATAGACAGGCTCAAGGAGGGTATTGAACGGGCCGATCAATCCAGTTTTATCGCTAAGCTGATGGATATGGGGCACCTCTCCCCGGTAGAGCATGCAAGTTTTACCTTTGGAGTGGAGGGAGTATCCAGGAGTTTGCTTGCTCAGATAACACGACACAGGATAGCCAGCTTCAGCGTTAAGTCTCAAAGGTATGTAACAGAAAAATCCAAGGACGGTAAAACCTTTAACTATATAATTCCCGAAGGGATTAAAGCTCTGGGTCAGCACAGCGTAGAGAAATTTAAGCAGCAGATGTTGCAAATCCAGGAGTGGTATGACGAGTGGCTGGAGCTGTTGGGTGACAAGGGAGAATCCTCAAACGAGGATGCAAGATTTGTGCTGCCGAATGCTGCTGAGACAAAATTTCTGGTTACTATGAATGCCCGGGAGTTGCTGCATTTTTTCAGTCTAAGGTGCTGTAACAGAGCCCAGTGGGAAATCAGAGCCCTGGCCAAAGAAATGCTTAAATTGGTTTTGCCTGTGGCGCCCAATATATTTATGAATGCCGGACCGGCTTGCATCAGGGGTAAATGTCCCGAAGGCAGCATGAGCTGCGGAAGGGCTGAGGAGGTCCGCAGGGAGTTTGAAGATATATACAGGCGTTTTGGAGGATTGAAATGAGCGATCGTCATGATATTGATGAGTCCCGATGGCAGATAGAGGGCAGAAATCCGGTTATGGAGGCTCTGCGTTCAGGGCGCACTATTGAAAAGATTTTGGTGGTAAAGGGTCTCAGAGAAGGCGGGATCCGAAATATACTGTCAACGGCAAAGGATATGGGGATCGTGATTCAGGAAGTCGACAGAAGGCTGCTGAACAGTATATCCCAAACCCGGGCCCACCAGGGTATCATCGCTGTGACTACACCCTATTCCTACGTTTCTGTGGAGGATATTCTTGAGAAGGCCAAAAAGGCTGAAGAACCGCCTTTTATACTGGTGCTTGACGAAATAGAGGACCCTCATAATCTTGGGGCAATTATCAGAACGGCTGAGTGCTGCGGGGTTCACGGCATCATAATTCCCAAGAGAAGGGCTGCAGGATTGACGCCGGCTGCTGTCAAAGCTTCGGCGGGTGCGGTAGAGCATATTCCAATAGCCAAGGTGAATAGCATAGCCTGGGCGCTGGAGTTATTAAAGAAGCACGGCCTATGGGTAGCGGGAGCTGACGCCGGCGGAAAGCCGTATACCCTTCATGATATGAAAGGACCGATTGCATTGGTAATAGGCAGCGAGGGTAAGGGATTAAGGCGCTTGGTCAGAGAAAAGTGTGATTTTCTGGTGGGGATTCCCATGAAAGGTAAGATAAACTCCCTTAATGCCTCGGTGGCTGCTGCGGTACTTATGTATGAAATAGTAAGGCAAAGAGGGTGAGGAGGATGAGGCTTGGAAGAATACCTGTTGGTTGACGGATATAATATTATAAATTCCTGGCCTGTGCTTCATTCCATAGCGATTGATGATCTGGAGCACGCCAGAATGAAACTTATTGAAATCCTGCAGGATTATCAGGGTTACAGGGGAGGGCGCATCATAATAGTGTTTGATGCCCACTTAACAAAGGATGGTGTCGAGAAGCACGAGTATTATGGAAATGTGGAAGTGGTGTTTACAAAGACCAATGAGACGGCGGATAATTACATTGAACGGTGGGTAAATTCCAATGCCGGAATAGGCGTTATAAGGGTGGCCACATCCGATTACTTACAGCAGGTTATTGTGTTGTCCAGAGGAGGGACCCGGATGTCGGCCAGAGAATTGTATTTAGAGGTGGAGGCCGCTGAAAAAGAGCGCAACCGTGAGTATGTGAATAAAATAAAATATAACGGTAATTCGTTGGGAGCCATGCTAAAACCGTCGGTTATGCAAAAATTAGAGCGCTGGAGGAGGCGCATATAGCTTGACTTATAAACATTGGATAATGTATAATGCTAGATAGCATGCTGTATCTATAGACTAGAAGGTTTTGGGGGAGATAGTGGGTGAAGGTAAACACAGCAGAGCAAGGGTATAATCGTTTCAGCTTAATGATGGACGAAGAGATAGTTGATTATGCAAGAAATGGCGATGCCGAAGCACTGGAGTACCTGATATATAAATACAAAAACTTTGTTAAAGCTAAAGCACGTTCCTATTTTTTAATTGGTGCCGATCGGGAAGATATTATCCAGGAGGGAATGATAGGTTTATACAAAGCTATACGCGATTACAGGCATGAGAAACTTTCATCCTTCCGCGCTTTTGCTGAGCTGTGTATAACCCGACAGATCATAACCGCCATAAAAACGGCTACCAGGCAGAAACATATTCCCCTCAATTCATATATTTCCCTCAATAAACCTATTTACGATGAAGAGTCAGACAGAACTCTGATGGATGTTATATCGGGGGCTAAAATTTCAGACCCGGAGGAGCTGATTATAAGCCGGGAAGAATTTGGTGATATTGAATCTAAAATAAGCGAACTGTTAAGCGATCTCGAGCAAGAAGTTCTAAATTCGTATCTTCAGGGCAAATCCTACCAAGAGATTGCCATGGATCTGGACAGGCATGTTAAATCCATCGATAACGCGCTACAGCGAGTTAAAAGGAAGTTGGAAAGATATCTGGAAGGAAAGGATTAAAAGGATATTTTATTTTTTGCGAATAAGCGTATAAAAGCATACAAATTTGATGTTGACAAATGAAAAATAGAAGGGTACAATATATGTTGCTGCAGATTATAGTTTTGATACCCTGTATTATGCGGGTGTAGTTCAATGGTAGAACTCCAGCTTCCCAAGCTGGCAGCGTGGGTTCGATTCCCATCACCCGCTCCAGTTTTGATAGTTTCAATTTTTATTAATGCCCATGTAGCTCAGTCGGCAGAGCGCCGCCATGGTAAGGCGGAGGTCACCGGTTCAAGTCCGGTCGTGGGCTCCATTATAAAATATAAATGAAGAGATTATTTCTCTTTTTGTTTTAATGGCTTGGTCACAAGGACTCTCCATGTTAGACGGTATGGAGATGAATTGTGGTTGGCGGAAGCTCATTCAGCTCGGGTACATATTGTATTCGGTGAGGGGTTAGTAGAAGACTACCCGGATTAACGCCTGTGGAGATGGGAAAAACTATCGGTGAAGCAGGAAGCCTGCGATTCAGTTGTAGGAAAATTCAATTATACAAGATGCAGCTAACACAAAAGGGAGGAAAAGAGAGATGGCTAAAGCGAAATTTGAGAGGACGAAACCGCATGTAAACGTAGGAACGATAGGACACGTAGACCACGGGAAGACGACATTGACAGCGGCGATAACGATGGTTCTGGCGAAATATGGCCGGGCTCAGGCGACGGATTATGAAGCAATAGACAAGGCGCCGGAGGAGAAGGAGAGAGGGATAACGATAAACACATCCCACGTGGAGTATGAGACCGAGAATCGGCACTATGCTCACGTAGACTGTCCCGGACACGCTGACTATGTAAAGAACATGATAACGGGAGCGGCTCAGATGGACGGAGCCATACTTGTTGTATCGGCGGCTGACGGGGTAATGCCACAGACTCGGGAGCACATACTGTTGGCGAGGCAGGTAGACGTGCCTTATATAGTGGTATATTTGAACAAGGTAGACATGGTAGATGACGAGGAATTGTTAGAGCTGGTGGAGATGGAAGTAAGGGAGTTATTGAACGAGTATGATTTTCCTGGGGATGAAATACCTATAATACGTGGTTCGGCATTGAAGGCATTGGAAGCAGCCAAGAGCGGCGAAGACGTAGAGACAAATGAGTGGTGTAAGTCGATATTTGAGTTGATGGAGGCAGTGGATGAATATATACCGACGCCGGAGAGAGATGTAGACAAGCCGTTCCTGATGCCGGTAGAGGACGTATTTTCGATAACAGGTCGTGGGACTGTAGCGACTGGCAGGGTAGAGAGAGGGACGCTGAAGGTATCGGATACAGTAGAGATAGTAGGGTTAATGGACGAACCGAGGGCGACGGTAGTAACAGGAGTAGAGATGTTCAGGAAGCTGTTGGATCAGGCAGTGGCAGGAGACAACATAGGAGCGTTGTTGAGGGGTATTCAGCGGGACGAGATAGAGCGGGGTCAGGTATTGGCCAAGCCGGGGAGCATAAAGCCTCACACGACATTTAAAGCGCAGGTATACGTATTGACGAAGGAAGAGGGAGGCAGGCACACACCCTTTTTCAACGGATACCGTCCGCAGTTTTATTTCAGGACGACAGATGTAACGGGAGTAATAGAGCTGCCAGAGGGAGTAGAGATGGTAATGCCGGGAGACAACGTAAACATGAAGGTAAAGCTGATAACGCCGATAGCGATAGAAGAGGGACTGAGGTTTGCAATCAGGGAAGGCGGCAGGACGGTAGGTGCCGGTGCCGTAACCGAAATCATCGAATAAAAAATGTTTGATTTTGCACTGTTGATAATATAAAATTAAAGAGTTGTGTATCGGTATAATGCATATATGTGGCTGGCAGTTCGCGGCAGGAGCAGGATTATTAATGGTGTTTTATAAGGCAGCCGGTTAAAACCTATTGGTATAAAAAGGAGGGAAAACATGGCGACTCAAAAAATTAGAATTAAATTAAAGGCTTATGATCACAGCTTAATCGATCAGTCAGCCCAGAGAATAGTGGATACTGCAAAAAAGACCGGAGCTAGAGTGTCGGGTCCGATTCCCCTTCCTGTTGAGAAGAGTGTAATTACCATACTTCGTGCTCCGCATAAATATAAAGATTCACGTGAGCAGTTTGAGATGAGAACTCATAAGAGGCTTATCGATATTTTGAGCCCTACTCCAAGAACTGTTGATTCGCTGATGAGGCTGGATTTGCCGGCTGGGGTGGATATTGAGATCAAACTGTAAACGATGAAGAGCTACTTCTAGAATGGAGGTTGAGATGATGGATAAGGCAATACTGGGTAGGAAGATAGGGATGACTCAGGTTTTTCAGGAAAACGGTTCATTGGTACCAGTAACGGTTATTGAAGCGGGACCCTGTGTCGTCACCCAAATCAAAACCCGGGAAAAAGAAGGATACAATGCTCTTCAGATCGGTTTTTCGGATATCAGGGAAAAACTTTTGAACAAACCTCTAAAGGGGCATTTTGATAGAGCAAAGGTTCCTTACAAAAGGTATCTGCGGGAAATAAGGGTTTCCAACGTTGAGGATTACAAAGTTGGAAGCGAGATAAAAGCGGATATTTTTTCCGCAGGCGATAAGGTTGATGTGACCGGGTATTCAAAAGGAAAGGGTTTTGCCGGCAGCATTAAAAGGTTTAATTACGGGAGAGGGCCTGAAAGTCACGGTTCCAAGTATCACAGAGGCCCAGGTTCTTTGGGGTCCACAACTTCACCGGGTCGGGTGCTGAAGGGCAAAGGACTTCCCGGCAGAAAAGGCATGGACAGGGTAACTGTTCAGAATCTGGAAGTCATCAAGGTTGACCCCGAGCATAACCTAGTGCTTGTGAAGGGTTCGGTGCCGGGCGCAAAAGGAAGCCTGGTTATGATAAAGAAATCGGTTAAGCAATAAACAGAGAAAAAGGGGTATATCTTGAAGGGAGGAAAAGCAATGCCCAATGTAGATTTGTACAATATTGAGGGTACCCCTGTAGGTCAAATTTATTTAAATGACGGGGTATTTGGCACAGAAGTAAATAAAGCGGTTTTGTACCAGGTAGTAAAGATGCAGCTGGCCAACAAACGGCAGGGCACGCAGTCAGCTTTGACCCGTGGAGAAGTTCGAGGCGGAGGCAGAAAGCCGTGGAGGCAGAAGGGAACCGGCCGGGCAAGACACGGCAGCATTCGTTCCCCGATATGGATAAAAGGTGGTGTTGTATTTGCGCCTAAGCCGAGGAATTATTCATATACGTTGCCTAAAAAAATCCGCAGGCTGGCTATGAAGAGTGCTCTGTCTTCAAAGGTTCAAAACAACGAGATTATTGTGCTCGATTCGATTAATCTGCCAGAAGCCAAGACAAAGGAAATGGTTAAGGTGCTGAAAAATCTGAATGTTGAAAGAAAAGCTCTTATTGTTTTGCCTGGCAAGGACGAGGTTGTTCAGAGGGCTGCACGTAACATACCTGGTGTTAAGTTAGCCTATACAAATACACTTAATGTTTTGGATATTTTAAAATATGATAAGTTCATTGTTACGCAGGATGCTGTGCGCCAGATAGAGGAGGTGTACGCCTGATGAAGAATCCGCATGATATAATTATTAGGCCGGTCCTGACTGAAAAAAGCTATAACGATATGCAGGACAGAAAGTATACGTTTATAGTAGATATCAATGCCAACAAAACCGAAATTAAGAAGGCCATTGAGCAGATATTTGGTGTAAAGGTTGAAAAGGTAAACACCATCAGACAGCGGGGTAAATTGAAGAGAATGGGCGTTTACATGGGCAGGAGGCCTTCATACAAAAAGGCTATTATCAAATTAACTCCTGACAGCAAAGAAATACCGTTCTTTGAAGGAATGGCACAATAGGGAGGGAAGAAGATGGCGATTAAAAGATACAATCCAACCTCCCCTGGCAGGCGGCATATGACGGTTTCTACCTTTGAGGAAATAACGAAGAAAAAACCCGAGAGATCATTGGTGGTTATCCTTAAGAAGAATTCCGGTAGAAACAACGAGGGTCGTATTACCGTCCGGCATAGAGGAGGGGCAAATAAAAGGAAGTATAGAATTATAGATTTTAAACGTGATAAGGACAATGTCCCGGCCAAGGTAGCGGCCATTGAATATGATCCGAACAGAACTGCTAATATAGCCCTGCTGCACTACAGGGATGGAGAAAAGCGATATATAATTGCCCCGCACGGCTTACAGGTGGGAGATACCGTGGTTTCGGGCGAGGATGTAGATATAAAAGTAGGAAATGCATTACCGTTGAGGAACATTCCCACCGGTACAATAATCCATAACATTGAACTCTATCCGGGCAGAGGAGGCCAGCTGGTAAGAGCTGCAGGCAATGCTGCCCAGCTTATGGCAAAGGAAGGAGATTTTGCCCAGATCAGGCTGCCCTCAGGTGAAGTAAGAATGGTACGCTTGGAATGCAGGGCGACAATCGGGCAGGTAGGAAATCTTGATCACGAGAATATTTCAATCGGTAAAGCCGGGCGAAAGCGGCACATGGGAATACGGCCTACGGTGCGTGGTTCGGCCATGAATCCGGTGGATCATCCTCACGGTGGCGGAGAAGGAAAAGCACCCGTTGGAAGGCCGGCACCGGTTACTCCTTGGGGCAAGCCTACATTGGGATACAAGACCCGTAAGAAAAACAAGGAATCTGATAAATACATTATTAAACGTAGGGATTAGCTGTTGTAATACGGTTGGGTGAAGGGAGGCGAAGTTTAATGAGTCGTTCGGTTAAAAAAGGCCCATATGTCCATGAAAGTCTGTTAAAAAAGATAAGGGCAATGAATGAGTCGGGCAAGAAAACGGTAATCAAGACTTGGTCCAGAGCCTCTACCATTATACCTGAAATGGTAGGGCATACGATTGCTGTTCATGACGGTCGTAAGCATGTTCCCATATATATAACGGAGGAAATGGTGGGGCATAAACTGGGTGAATTTGCTCCCACCAGGACGTTTAGAGGACATGGAGATAAAACTGAAAGATCCACAGCGCTAAAATAACCATTCGGGAAGGAGGCACTACAGGTGGCAACCAGGATAAGAGAAAAAGCCAGAGCTCGTCAAAAGAACAAGGATACGCGTCCCCGGGCTATTGCTAGATATGTTCGGATGTCTCCCAGAAAAGTAAAAGTAGTAATTGATCTGATACGGGGCAAAAGAGTTGGCGAGGCTTTATCAATATTGGCTCATACACCCAGGGCAGCAGCTGAGCCCGTTACAAAACTTTTGAAATCAGCAATTGCCAATGCGGAAAACAATATGAATATGAATCAGGATAATCTGTATGTTGCTGAGGTATATGCCAACCAGGGACCAACTCTTAAACGCATAAGGCCGCGTGCAAGAGGTATGGCCTACAGGATTCGCAAGAGAACCAGTCATATTACCATTGTGCTGGATGAAATCAAAGAGTAAGGAGGGATTGGCTCGTGGGACAAAAGGTACATCCCCATGGATTAAGAGTCGGCATTATTAAGGATTGGGATGCAAAATGGTTCGCAAATAAAAAGAATTTCCCTGATCTTCTTATTGAAGATGTAAAGATCAGGGAAACGATAAAGAAGAAATTGTACAATGCGGGTATTTCCAGAATTCAAATCGAGCGGGCAGCAAACAGAATAAGGATAAATATTCATACTGCCAAACCGGGGATCGTAATCGGTAAAGGCGGATCTGGGATTGAGGCTTTAAGACAAGACTTGGAGAAGCTTACCCAAAAAACCGTTGTTATCAATATAATTGAGATTAAGGTTCCGGATCTTGATGCACAATTGGTAGCCGAGAACATCGCCGCTCAACTTGAAAGAAGGATTTCGTTTAGACGTGCCATGAAGCAGGCAATGTCAAGAACGATGAAAGCAGGGGCAAAAGGTATTAAAACCATGGTGTCCGGAAGATTAGGCGGTGCTGAAATAGCCAGAAGCGAAAGATATCATGAGGGTACAATACCTTTGCAAACCCTGCGGGCCGACATTGATTATGGATTTGCCGAAGCTCATACCACATATGGACGTATTGGTGTAAAGGTATGGATATACAAGGGCGAAGTTCTCCCCAGGAAGGACCAACCAAAAGGAGAAGGGGGAAAAGCAAATGTTGATGCCTAAGAGAGTTAAATATAGAAAAGTGCAGCGTGGAAGGATGAAGGGAAAGGCCAATAAGGGAAATTATATCTCATACGGTGAATACGGATTGCAGGCAACCGAGCCGGGCTGGGTTACCAGCAACCAGATCGAGGCAGCCCGTGTTGCCCTTACCCGATACATGAGAAGGGGCGGAAAGGTATGGGTTAAGATCTTTCCCCATAAACCGGTAACCAAGAAGCCCGCTGAAACCCGAATGGGAAGCGGTAAAGGTTCTCCCGAGTATTGGGTGGCTGTGGTGAAACCCGGACGTGTCATGTTTGAAGTAGCTGGAGTTCCGGAGGATGTTGCCCGCGAAGCTTTACGTTTGGCTAGACACAAACTGCCTATAAAGTGCAAGTTTGTAAAAAGAGAAGAATTGGGTGGTGAAGTAAATGAAGGCCAGTGAGTTAAGAGAGATGACCAATGAGGAATTGAATGAGAGGGTTAACGAATTAAAAGCTGAACTGTTTAACCTTCGCTTTCAACTAGCTACCGGCCAGCTGGAAAACCCAATGAGGATCCGGGAAGTCAAAAGAAATATAGCCCGTATTAAGACGATATTGCGTGAACGGGAGCTTAAAGCTGCTGAAATGTAGTATGAAAGTATCATACTATTATCGTGATTAAGAAGGGAGGAACAGGGAGTGGCCCAGAAGGAACGTGGTAGAAGAAAAGTGCGGATCGGTACCGTTGTAAGCGATAAGATGGATAAAACCATTGTGGTGGCCGTTGAAACCAGAGTAAAACATAAACTCTATGGTAAAATTGTAAAGCAGACCAAGAAGTTTAAGGTTCATGACGAAAATAATGAGTGCCGGATTGGTGATAAGGTAAAGATTATGGAAACACGCCCGCTTAGCAGGGAAAAACGCTGGAGACTGGTTGAAATAATAGAGAAAGCACAGTGATATAAACATGCAGGGAGGAGGGAACACAGATGGTGCAGCAACAAACCCGACTAAAGGTAGCTGACAACACTGGAGCAAAGGAGATAATGTGCATCAGGGTATTGGGAGGTTCGGTTCGAAAGTACGGCAATATTGGCGATGTTATCGTGGCTTCCGTTAAAAGCGCAACTCCCGGCGGTGTTGTCAAAAAGGGAGATATAGTTAAGGCTGTGATTGTTCGCACTAAGAAGGGCATAAAAAGGCCCGACGGTTCTTATATCAAGTTTGACGATAATGCTGCGGTTATTATAAATGATGCAAAACAGCCCAGGGGAACTCGAATTTTTGGGCCCGTGGCTAGGGAGTTAAGGGAGAAGGATTATATGAGGATCGTGTCCCTGGCTCCTGAGGTATTATAGGCAAGGAGGTGGCTGAATTGGCGGTGCGTAGAAAACTCCATGTGCGAAAAGGCGATACAGTTGAGGTTATATCCGGGAAGGACAAAAATGTACGCGGCAAGGTAATAGCAGCTTTTCCCCGGGAAGGAAAAGTGCTTGTCGAAAATGTCAATATGATTTCCAAACATCAAAAGCCACGTGGAATGAATCAGCCGGGCGGAATAATTCGCAGAGAGGCACCCATTTATGCCAGCAAGGTGATGTTGGTTTGCAATAAATGTAATCAAAGGACCCGAGTTGGTCGAAAGATATTGGAAGATGGGAAAAAGGTTAGAGTTTGCAAAAAATGCGGTGAAACATTTAATGACTAGCTTTCGTGAAGGGAGGTAAGTGGTCGTGCCACGATTAAAGGAATTATATAAACAATCCGTTGTTCCTGCGATGATGGAAAAGTTCGGATATAAAAATCCGATGGAAGTGCCCCGGCTACACAAAGTAGTAGTTAATATGGGTGTGGGTGATGCAAAGGAGAACCCGAGATTTTTGGAGGCGGCTATGGAGGATCTGGCTGCTATTACCGGCCAAAAACCTGTAGTGACTGTAGCTAAGAAATCGGTGGCTTCTTTCAAGGTTAGGGCCGGCATGAAAATAGGTTGTAAAGTTACGCTGCGCGGGGACCGGATGTATGAATTTTTAGATCGCTTGTTTAATGCCGCTCTTCCAAGGGTTCGGGATTTCCGAGGTACTTCTCCGAAATCATTTGACGGACGCGGCAATTATGCGTTGGGAATAAGAGAACAATTGATATTCCCGGAGATAAATTATGACAAGGTTGAAAAAGTAAGAGGTATGGATATTATTATCGTTACAACTGCAAAGACCGATGAGGAAGCAAAAGAGCTGCTGGCATTGCTTGGAATGCCATTTTCAAAACAGGAGTAAGGAGGGGAAGTGAGTGGCAAAAAAATCGATGATAGCAAAACAACGGCGGAAACCCAAGTTTTCAACCAGGGCTTACAATCGCTGCCGTTTGTGCGGACGTCCTCACGCTTATTTGAGAAAATTTGGTGTATGTCGTATATGTTTCAGAGAATTGGCATATAAAGGCCAGATCCCTGGCGTCAAGAAGGCAAGCTGGTAAGCTGGACAGACAGGAAGGAGGTATAATGTATGGCTATGACCGATCCAATTGCTGATATGCTAACGCGAATTCGCAATGCTTTGGTGGTTAAGCATGAAACGGTGGAAGTACCCGCTTCTAATATAAAGAGAGCTATTGCACAAATACTGGCACAGGAAGGCTATATTAAAGGATTTACCGAAATTGACGATGGTAAACAGGGTATTTTAAGGATAGCTTTAAAGTACGGCCCGAATAATCAGCGGGTTATAACCGGCTTAAAGAGGATAAGTAAACCCGGCTTGAGAGTATATGCCAAGAAGGATCAAATTCCCAAGGTTTTAGGCGGGCTGGGTATTGCGATTATATCCACATCCAAAGGAGTTATGACCGACAAGAAGGCCAGAGAGGAAGGGCTGGGCGGAGAGGTACTCTGTTATATCTGGTAATTTATACTTTAGCAAAATGGAGGTGTGCAGCAAGATGTCGAGGATAGGCAAACGTCCTGTGGCTGTTCCAGCTGGAGTCACCGTTACCGTTGGTGAAGATAATCTGGTTACGGTAAAAGGCCCCAAAGGAGAACTAAGCCATCGCATTCATCAGGATATTAAAATCGTTGTGGATGACAATCAGATAAGGGTGGAACGTCCTACTGACGATAAATTCCATAAGGCCCTGCACGGTTTGAGCCGGACGCTGATCCATAATATGGTGGAGGGCGTAACCCAGGGTTTCCAAAAGAGCCTGGAACTTGTCGGGGTTGGATATAGGGCTCAGAAGCAGGGGAAGAAGCTTGTACTGACGGTAGGATACTCCCATCCGGTTGAGATAAATGAGGAAGCTGGTATTGAATTTGAAGTTCCGGCACCGAATAGGATTATCGTAAAAGGCATAGACAAACAGAAGGTAGGTGCTATGGCTTCTATAATAAGAGGCGTAAGACCGCCGGAGCCGTACAAGGGCAAAGGTATAAAATATGAAAATGAAAAAATACAGCGTAAAGTTGGAAAAGCCGGTAGCTAATAGGGGAAGGAGTGAAACAGGGTGATAAAAACTGTGGATAGAAATGTTGCCAGAAAAGTTCGGCATATGCGCTTAAGGAAAAAAATTAAAGGAACCGAAAACAGACCTCGGCTTAATGTATATAAGAGCTTAAAGCATACCTACGTACAGATAATCAATGACGAGGCAGGCCATACCCTGGTATCAGCTTCCACCCTTGATCCGGAGCTGAGAGACAAACTTGGCGGCAAAACCAAAAAGGAGGCCGCCAGGATGGTTGGAGATTTAGTTGCCAAAAGGGCATTGGAAAAGGGGATAAAAAAGGTGGTTTTTGACCGGGGAGGCTATGTATATCACGGTAGAGTACAGGAAGTAGCGGCCGGAGCGCGGGAAGCCGGACTGGAGTTTTAAAGGAGGGTAATGCATGCAGCGGATAGATGCAAGTACATTAGACCTTAAAGAACGGGTTGTAAGCATAAATCGCGTATCTAAGGTAGTCAAGGGAGGAAAAAATTTCAGATTTAGCACCCTTGTCGTTGTGGGAGATGAGAATGGACACGTAGGTGTGGGACTTGGAAAAGCTGCTGAAATTCCCGATGCCATCAGAAAGGGCGTTGAGAATGCGAAGAAGCAGATGATAAAAGTCCCTATTGTAAATACTACAATACCTCACGATGTGGTTGGTGAATTTGGTTCGGGCAAGGTGCTCATGTTGCCGGCCAGCGAGGGTACCGGAGTTATTGCAGGCGGACCGGTACGTGCTGTTCTGGAACTTGCCGGTATTCGGGACATCTTGACTAAGTCGATAGGCTCAAATAATCCCATTAACATGGTCTATGCTGTAATGGACGGCCTTTCAAAGTTGAGGACTGCTGAGGAAGTGGCCAGACTTCGTGGGAAAAAAGTAGAAGAGATCTTAGGTTAAGGGGGTAAGCGACTGATGGCCAAATTAAAGATAACGCAGGTTCGCAGCACTATTGGCTGTAGATATAATCAAATCGCAACCATGGAGGCTCTGGGCCTGAAGAAAATAGGAAGTCAAAAGATCCATGAAGATACCCCGTCGATACGCGGAATGATAAAAAAAGTGCAACATCTGGTGAATGTTGAAGAAATCGAGGAATAAAGGAGGTGTATCAGGTGAAGTTACATGAGCTGAGAGCTCCTGAGGGCGCTAAAACTGAGCCTAAGCGAAAGGGAAGAGGGATCGGTTCCGGGCTTGGCAAAACAGCGGGGCGAGGACATAAGGGACAAAAGGCCAGGAGCGGCGGAGGAGTACGTCCAGGCTTTGAAGGTGGACAGATGCCTTTGAGCAGGCGTATTCCAAAGAGGGGATTTACCAATATCTTTTCCAAGGAGTTCACCATAGTAAATGTTGGTGAGCTGGAGATATTTGAGCCTGGTACGGTTATTACCCCTGAACTTTTAAAAGAAAAAGGTGTTATTAAGAAGATCAACGATGGTGTTAAAATATTAGGTGACGGCGAACTGACAAAGAACCTCACGGTTAAGGCACATAGGTTTAGCAAGTCAGCCAGGGAAAAAATTGAAGCCGTTGGGGGAAAGGCAGAGGTGATATAAAGTGTTAAACACCTTCAAAAACGCCTGGAAGATAGAGGATCTGAGAAAAAAAATAATATATACGCTTTTGATGCTTCTGGTTTACAGGGTAGGGACTTTTATTCCAGTTCCCGGCATTGACAGCAGCTACATGAGAGATTTGGTGAGCGGGAACACTTTGTTGGGACTGCTGGATATTATTTCCGGAGGTGCGTTTGGTAATTTTACCGTGCTTGCAATGGGTATAACCCCTTATATCAATGCATCAATCATCATGAATCTTCTAACGGTGGCTATCCCCAGGCTTGAGCAGCTGGCTAAGGAAGGAGAAGAGGGCCGAAAGAAAATCGCCCAGTATTCCCGTTATTTAACCGTAATACTTGCCTTTATACAGGCAATCGGTTTTACCTATGGTCTTGCTCAGGGGGCTTTACAGAATAAGACTGTCTGGGGATATTTTGTAGTGGCTTTGACATTGACTGCAGGCACCGCTTTCCTGATGTGGCTGGGGGAACAGATTACTGATAAGGGAATAGGTAACGGTATATCGCTTATTATATTTACCAGCATAATCTCCAGGCTTCCGATTGCCATTGCGTCCTTATGGCAGCTTGCTTTTGTAACAAAGACCATGAGTCCATGGAATATACCAGTTATTATAGTGTTTGCCATCCTAATGATAGCCGGCGTGATATTCGTGGATTCGGGTGAACGGAGGATACCGGTACAGTATTCAAAGCGAGTGGTAGGCCGCAGGGTATACGGAGGACAGTCAACCCATATTCCTATAAAGGTTAATTCCTCCGGGGTGTTGCCGATCATATTCGCGGTGTCCATACTTTCATTGCCACAGATTATTGCTCAATTTTTCCCCGCATCCGGTTTCTATGTCTGGGTAGATAAGTATTTTGATCAGCGAAGCGCTCTTTACGGGGTATTATACGCTCTGTTTATTATATTCTTTACCTTTTTCTATACGCAGATATCATTTAATCCTATTGAGGTTGCAAATAATCTGAAGCAGTACGGTGGCTTTGTACAGGGCATCAGGCCGGGAAGGCCTACTGCAGAATACTTGATGCGTATATCAAACCGTATGACCCTGGTTGGCGCGCTGTTCCTTGCGACAGTGGCTATTGTTCCCATAGCTGCATCGGGTGCATCGGGAATACCGATGTATTTTGGCGGTACGGCTGTGTTGATTGTGGTTGGTGTGGCCCTTGAATCGGTCAAACAGCTGGAGGCTCAGATGCTCATGCGGCATTACAGGGGATTCTTAAAATAAAGGGTTGTGCATCATGATAATAATAAAATCAAAGGCCGAACTGGAAATAATGAGAATGGCCGGGAGGATAGTGGCCGGAGCCCATGCGCTGGTTGCCAGGAGCATCAGGGTTGGGATAACCACTATGGAGCTGAACAGGCTTGTTGAGGAGTATATATACAGCCATAATGCCATTCCTTCATTTAAAGGGTATAACGGTTTCCCGGCAAGTATATGTACCTCAATAAATGAACAGGTGATTCATGGCATTCCCGGTCCGATTCCGCTTAAGAACGGTGATATTATCAGCGTTGATATAGGGGTCATGTATAACGGATATCATGGTGACGCAGCAAGGACCTATCCGGTCGGCGATGTTCATCCTCGAGCTCAGCGCTTGATAGAAGTTACCGAGGAGGCCTTCTTTGCCGGCTTAAAATATGCCAGGCCGGGATGCCGCCTATTTGACATATCCCATGCAATAGGAGATTACGTTGAAAAGAACGGCTATTCGGTGGTCAAAGCTTTTGTTGGGCACGGTATAGGACAAAATATGCATGAGGATCCTCAAATACCCAATTATGGCCCTCCTGGGAAGGGTGTTCGATTGCGCCCTGGCATGACATTGGCAATTGAGCCAATGATAAACGAGGGCACCGATCAGGTGGTTATATTGGATGACGGATGGACCGTTGTAACGCAGGATGGTAGTTTATCGGCTCATTTTGAACACACTATAGCTATCACTGACGGTGAACCCATAATATTAACGGAGGAAGCGTAGGTGTGTGTTATGGGTTATAGCGATGAATTCCAACTGGGAAGGGTTGTAAAAGCCAAAGCGGGGAGGGACAAAGGTAAATTCTTTGTAGTGGTAGGACGGATAGATCATGAGTACGTTTTAATAGCCAACGGAAGGACCAGATCTATTGATAAACCGAAGAAAAAAAAGATTAAACATCTGGAAGCTAAGCCGGATATGATATATAATTTGAGAGATAAAATTATTGAGGGTAAACGGATTTTTGACGCTGAGATACGAAAATGCCTGGAAATGATGGGATATGAATAGGAGGGGTGAACTGTTTGGCCAGGGAAGATGTAATTGAGGTTGAGGGTACTGTTGTTGAGGCGTTACCCAATGCCATGTTTCAGGTAGAACTGGAGAACGGACACAGGATTTTGGCGCATATTTCCGGGAAACTTCGTATGAATTACATTCGGATTTTACCTGGAGATAAGGTAACTGTGGAGCTGTCACCGTATGATTTGACTCGTGGCCGGATTACATGGCGTGTTAAATAGCAAGGAGGGATGCTGTATGAAGGTACGGCCGTCAGTTAAGGCTATATGCGAAAAGTGCAAAATAATAAGAAGAAAAGGCAAGATAATGGTTATTTGTGAGAATCCCAGACACAAGCAAAAACAAGGATAAAGCGGAAGTTTGAAATATGAGAAAAATTGGAATAATGGGAATATAAGCATGGAGGTGTGAAAATGGCACGTATTGCCGGTATTGATCTTCCTCGTGAAAAGCGAGTGGAAATTGGTTTGACCTATATCTATGGTATCGGAAGAGCTAAGGCAAATGAAATTTTAGCTGCAACCGGTATCAATCCGGATACAAGGATCAAGGATTTGACCGAAGCTGAGGTTGCAAAATTAAGGGACTATATCGATAAAAACGTCAAGGTTGAAGGTGATCTTCGCAGGGAAGTTGGCCTCAACATCAAACGTTTGATGGAGATAGGCTGTTACAGGGGAATTCGGCACAGGCGAGGACTGCCGGTTCGAGGGCAGAGTACAAAACAAAACGCAAGAACGCGAAAAGGGCCTAGGCGGCCTGTGGGTATCAAAAAGAAGAAATAGGGAGGGACATGAATGGCAAAGCAGGTTCGACGAGCAAAAAGACGACGTGAAAAAAAGAATATAGAGCATGGTGCTGCACATATCCGTTCCACTTTTAACAATACTATCGTTACTATAACAGATGTTAACGGTAATGCAATATCCTGGTCCAGTGCTGGTGCGCTTGGCTTTAGAGGTTCAAGAAAGAGCACTCCTTTTGCGGCTCAGATGGCAGCGGAAACAGCTGCTAAAGCTGCTATGGAGCATGGCATGAAATCGGTTGAGGTTTACGTAAAGGGTCCCGGTGCCGGGCGGGAAGCCGCTATTCGTTCGTTACAGGCGGCAGGTTTGGAAGTAAGCCTTATAAAGGACGTTACTCCGATACCTCACAATGGTTGTCGGCCGCCCAAACGTAGAAGGGTATAGATTATTCAAATATTTGGAGGTGTTAAAATCTAATGGCGAGATATACAGGTTCGGTATGTCGACTTTGCAGACGAGAGGGTATAAAGCTGTATCTTAAAGGAGATCGCTGTTATTCAGATAAATGTGCTATTGCACGAAGACAATTTGCTCCGGGACAGCACGGCAGGAACAGAAGAAAGCTTTCAGAGTATGGTCTACAGCTTAGAGAAAAGCAAAAGGCCAGAAGATTGTACGGTGTTCTTGAACGGCAGTTTGAAAGATACTTTGAGATGGCCGAACGCATGAAGGGGGTTACCGGTGAAAACCTTTTAGTTTTGTTGGAGAGAAGGTTGGACAATGTGGTATATCGTATGGGTTTGGCCAGCTCTCGAGCTCAGGCGCGTCAACTGGTTAACCATGGGCATATTACTGTAAACGGAAAAAGGGTTAACATTCCCTCGTATCTTGTTAGCATAGGCGATACCATTGCTGTTGCCGAAAAGAGCGCTTCGAAGATGGAGCATTTCAAAGCTCTCAAGGAACATGGGCCTGCCGGTACGATAGTTCCATGGTTACAGGTTGATTACGATAAGCTGGAAGGTACGGTCAATGCATTCCCAACGCGCGAAGAGATCGATGTACCGATACAGGAGCATTTAATTGTTGAGCTTTATTCCAAGTAATGGAATGAAATATCCGAATATCGCCCTCGTAATAGATGTGTGTTCAATAATATTATGAGGAGGGTTTGTCCGTATGTTAGAAATTGAAAAGCCTAAAATCGAGATAGTGGAGATGAGCAAAGACAACCGGTACGGGAAATTTGTGATAGAACCTCTGGAGAGGGGATTCGGCATTACTTTGGGGAATTCATTGAGAAGGGTGCTGTTATCCTCCTTACCCGGAGCTGCTGTAACTTCGATCAAGGTAGATGGAGCTCTCCATGAATTCTCGGTAATACCAGGGGTGAAAGAGGATCTGGTGGAGATAATACTCAACCTGAAAGAGCTGTGCATTAGGATGGACGGAGATAAACCCCGGGTAATGACCATTAATGCCCAAGGCGCCGGCGAGATAACCGCTGCCGATATTGTAGCCGATCCCGATATAGATATACTGAACCCTGATCTGCATATTGCAACCCTGAACGATGATGCCAGGCTGTATATGGAAATGACCGTGGAAAAGGGCAGGGGCTATGTACCGGCCGAGAGGAACAAACAGCCGAGCCAGCCAATTGGAGTTATTCCGGTTGATTCCATATTTACACCTATACGTAAGGTGAATTATACCGTAGAGGATACTCGTGTAGGACAGATCACGGATTATGACAAGCTTACCCTTGAGGTTTGGACAAACGGGGCGCTTAAGCCCGATGAGGCAACAAGTTTGGCTGCAAAAATTTTGAGCGAGCATTTGATGTTGTTTATTAATTTAACCGAACATGTAAATGATGTAGAGATAATGGTTGAGAAGGAAGAGGATAAGAAAGAGAAAGTGCTTGAAATGACCATTGAAGAGCTGGATCTGTCGGTGCGTTCATATAACTGTCTGAAGCGAGCCGGTATAAATACGGTGGATGAACTGATCCAGAGAACTCCTGAGGATATGATGAAGGTACGAAACCTGGGTAAGAAGTCCCTGGAAGAAGTGCAGCAAAAGCTTGCTGCTCTCGGATTAAGCTTGAAAAAAAGCGAAGATTGAGCAAATATGAAAGATCAATAGTATCAAGGAGGCGATATAATGGCTAGACGCAGAAAACTGGGCAGGGCCGGTGATCAAAGACGGGCGTTGCTTCGCAATCAAGTCTCTGCACTTTTGTGGCATGGTAAGATCGTTACCACCGAAGCAAGGGCCAAAGAAGTAAGGCGCATTGCGGAAAAGCTGATTACGCTGGCCGTTAATGAATATGATAAATCGGTTAAGGTACAGAAGGAAGTCAATAATGAAAAAGGGCAAACGGTTACAATAGAGGTTACCAATGATACTCCTTCCAAGTTGAATGCCAGACGAAAGATGATGGCATATCTGTATGATCTGCGGGAGCCCAAGAGGAGAGATGAGTCCAAGAGTGAGTACAAGGAGCGCAATCGAGAGGTAAAGCATCCGCTGATCGAAAAGCTGTTTAACGATTACGGACCAAAATACAGAAAGAGGAATGAAGAAAAGAATTGCGTGGGTGGATATACCAGGATTGTCAAGCTAGGACCAAGAAGGGGAGATGGCGCCGAAGAGGTGTTGCTGGAACTGGTTGAATGAAATTCTTGATTGGATTAAGTGATAAGCTTAATCCATAATTTTTTTTGAGGATTATTCCTATTGATCAGCCATTGTGATATTATATTATGAAAGATCATATACAAAGGCCAATAAAGGAGATTAGTATGGATTTGATGATACAAGTAAACGACGTTCACTTTGACTATTTGAGCCATGAAGGCCAGGAGATAGCGGCGCTAAATGGAGTTACCCTGGATGTGAAGAAAGGCGAGTTCATAGTAATCATCGGTCATAATGGTTCAGGAAAATCTACCCTGGCAAAGCATCTGAATGCATTGTTAAAACCCAGCAAAGGTATTGTATATATAAAAGGCATGGATACGAGAGATCAGGATAAGCTATGGGATATTCGCCAAACAGCAGGAATGGTCTTTCAAAATCCAGATAATCAGATAGTTGCAACAATTGTAGAGGAAGATGTGGCCTTCGGCCCCGAGAATCTCGGGTTGCCTCCTGAGGAGATACGAAAAAGGGTGGATGAAGCATTAAAAACCGTAGGCATGGATAAATATGCCCATTCCGCCCCCCATTATTTATCGGGGGGACAGAAGCAAAGGGTTGCTATAGCCGGCATTATTGCCATGAAGCCTGAAATTATCGTGCTGGATGAACCGACGGCTATGTTGGATCCGTCGGGAAGAAGGGAAGTAATTGAAACCATAAAATACCTTAACAAACATGAAGGAATTACGGTGGTTCACATAACCCATTACATGGAAGAAGCGGTGGATGCCGATAAGGTTATAGTAATGGAGCAGGGAAGAATAGTGCTGCAGGGGACACCGGAGGATGTGTTTTCCAAGGTGGAGGTTTTAAAAGAGATAGGGCTGGATGTGCCGCAGGTTACCGAGCTGGCGTACAGACTCAGGGCAGAGGGATTGGACATTCCTCTCAATTTACTTAAAGTGGAAGAGATGGTGGATGCCATATGCCAATTATAGTTGAGAATCTGACCCATATATATATGGAAGGAAGTCCTTTTGAAGCAGTTGCTCTGGATGACGTCAGCTTTGAAATACAGGATGGAGAATTTGTCGGCTTGATAGGCCATACCGGTTCCGGAAAATCCACGCTGGTTCAGCATCTTAACGGTCTTTTGAAGCCAACAAAAGGCAGGATTATTGTGGATGGTGTGGACATTACGGCAAAAACAAAATCTCCCAAATGGCTGCGACAGCATGTGGGCTTGGTGTTTCAGTACCCGGAACATCAGCTGTTTGAAGAAACCGTGTATCTTGACATTGCTTTTGGTCCGAAGAATTTGAACCTTCCCGATGATGAAGTGGAAAAGCGAGTCAGGGAAGCTATGGAGCTGGTAGGTCTGGACTATGAATTCTTAAAAGATCGATCCCCCTTTGAAATCAGCGGCGGGCAGAGAAGGCGAGTTGCAATAGCAGGTGTCCTGGCAATGAAGCCCAAGGTTCTCATTTTGGATGAACCCACCGCCGGCCTGGATCCCAGGGGAAGGGATGAAATCCTCGGCCAGATAAAGGATTTGCATAAAGAACGGGGTATGACCATTATCCTGGTTTCCCACAGCATGGAGGATATTGCTAAACTGGTTGATCGGATTATAGTTATGAATAAAAATCGTATTGCTTTGATTGGAAAGCCGGAAGAGGTCTTTTCCCATGTTGATGAGCTGTATGACATGGGCTTGGGCATTCCGCAGATAACTCATGTTATAAGGGGATTAAGGAAGCGGGGAATGGATTTGCCTGAAAACATATATACAGTGGAACAAGCAGCTGCGGCCATTCTGGAAAAGATAAGGGGGAGAAGAAATGCTTAGGGATATTACAATAGGACAGTTTTTCCCCGGGCAATCATCCATCCATAGGCTGGATCCACGGGTTAAGATAGTTATTACGTTTGTATTCATTGTCATTATATTCTTTGTAAAGAGCTTTATCGGCTATGCAATGATATTGGCCTATATGTCATTGGCTGTTGCCCTTTCGGGTGTCCCGGTCAGATATATGCTCAAAGGTTTAAAGCCCCTGCTGTTTATAATAGCGTTGACTTTTTTTATAAATATCTTCTTTACGTCGGGTGAAAGGGTTATCTTCAAATTCTGGTTTCTTACCCTGACCCGGGAAGGCCTGTTACAGGGGATTTTTATGGCCTTGCGTTTGATCTTTCTGGTGGCCGGCACATCCCTGTTGACCTTAACCACATCTCCCATAGCTTTGACGGACGGTATAGAACATCTGTTACAGCCACTGAAGGTCCTCCGTTTTCCGGTCCATGAACTGGCAATGATGATGACCATTGCCTTAAGGTTTATACCTACCCTTCTGGAGGAGACCGACAAGATAATGAAAGCCCAAATGGCCAGGGGCGCTGATTTTGAAAGTGGCAATTTATTTCAGCGGGCAAGAGCTCTCGTGCCCCTTTTGGTACCCCTGTTCATAAGTGCCTTTAGACGGGCCGATGAACTGGCCATGGCAATGGAATCCCGATGTTACCGCGGGGGAGAAAACCGTACCAGGATGAAAACGCTAAAAACCGCCGGTCGGGATTATATAGCCCTTGCCGTGTCAGCATTGTTGGTGCTGGGTATATTGCTTAATAGCTATCTCTAGCATATTTGTTATAAGGATAATTTGGGGAGCAAAGAAAGGAATGGAGAGCGTTTGCTGGTCATGAAAAATATCAAATTGCTGATAGAATATGACGGCACCAACTACAACGGCTGGCAGCGACAGGCCAATGCTCTTTCGATACAACAGGTGCTGGAGGAGGCTTTATTCAAGCTGACCGGTGAAGATACTACACTGATCGGTTCAGGTCGGACTGACAGCGGAGTGCATGCAAAAGGCCAGGTGGCAAACTTTTTTACCAAGTCTTCAATTCCGCCTGATAGGTTCAGCTACGCTATAAACGCCTTGCTCCCTCCGGATATACGCATACTTCATTCCCGGGAAGTTCCAATGGATTTCCATGCCAGGTATAGCGCCGTGGCAAAGCGTTATAAGTATTCGATATTTATGCGTCCCCATGCCCCGGCCATTGGCAGGAACTATTATTACCATATAGTTGATATTCTTGACGCGGATGCAATGAATGAAGCTGCCAGGTATATAATAGGCACCCATGATTTTAAAGCCTTTCAGAGTGCTGGTAGCGGCGTAAAAGATACCGTTCGCACCGTTTATGAGGCCTGTTGGAAGCTGGAGCCGCCTTGCTGTTTGTATTTTTACATAAAGGGAAATGGTTTTTTATATAATATGGTACGCATACTTGTGGGAACCTTTATTGAGATTGGGAGGCATAAAATGGAGCCTGCCGATATGAAGAGCATATTGGAATCGGGAGAACGGGAAAATGCGGGACCGACCGCTCCGCCCCACGGGCTGTGTCTGGAACGGGTTTATTATAGGAATTATTAAGCTTGTCGGCATTATTGAAGATCTATGGAGAATATTGCAGCCTTTCACAGGATAAAACCTGAAGCAAAGCTGTAATATAGATAAAATGGTAAGGAGGATAAAGATGAGCGGAAAAGGTTTGCTGGGTACCAGGGTTATTACTCAAATCGGAATTGTTGTTCGAGATATTGATGCCGTTTCGCAGGCTTATGCCGATTTTTTAGGGGTAGAGAAACCCCGGTGGTTCTGGACGGCCGGATATGATAAGGCTCATACCGAGCTTTACGGCAAACCCAGCGATGCCAGGGCCAAACTGGCTTTTTTCGACATGGGTTCGCTGCAATTGGAGTTGATAGAACCTGATGAAAATCCGAGTACATGGAGGGAGTTTCTGGATAAGCATGGCGAAGGGGTTCACCACATTGCCTTTGTTATAAAGGATATGGACGGAAAGATCAGGGCAATGGAGCAGAACGGCATGCCATTGATTCAGCGGGGCGATTACGACGGAGGAAGATATGCATATATAGATACTGCCAAGCAGCTTAAGGTGTTGATCGAGCTGTTGGAAAACTTTGATAAATAGTATAAAAAACAGGTAGGGTTTTCTGAACATGTCAATCAGGCGGGGATGCAATGGACAAATAAAAGTGCGGGAAAAGCGATGAAATGGCTAAAAACTCCCTTGACACCTTGTCAGGCTTGCGTTACAATATAATTTGGTTTAATGAGATCCACTGGCCCCGGATCATCGGAACAGAATGAAAGTATACCTGATTTAACGGAAAGCAGTCTTTTTTTATGTTCGGTTGTGAATACTGGTACGATAATATTGTGAAATAACAGGAGGAAACGGCATGAAGACCTATGTAGCTAAGCCAAACGCAGTTGCTAGAAAATGGTATGTTGTAGATGCAAGCGGCAAACCTCTTGGGAGGTTGGCGTCAGAAATAGCTAAAATATTGAGGGGAAAGCATAAACCCATATATACTCCCCATGTTGATACCGGTGATTTTGTGATTGTGGTAAATGCTGAGAAAGTGCAGCTGACCGGTAAGAAACTGGATCAGAAGATGTATCGCCGACATTCTCAGTATCCCGGTGGGTTTAAGGAGACTCCCTACAGGGAGTTGATAGCCAGGAAGCCTGATTTTGTTATATATAAAGCGGTGAAGGGCATGCTGCCAAAAAACAGATTGGGGCGCAAGATGCTTAAAAAGCTGCGCGTGTATGCTGGGCCCACTCATAAGCATCAAGCTCAGAAGCCCGAACGGCTTGAGCTGTAATAAAGGCCACAGGAAAGGAGGGGTATATTTTGGCACAGGTACAGTACTATGGAACCGGAAGAAGGAAAAAGGCCATTGCCAGGGTAAGGCTTATTCCTGGTGAAGGAAGAGTGATCATCAACGGAAGGGATATGGATGATTATTTTGGTCTGGAGACTTTGAAAGTAACGGTCAGGCAGCCCCTGGAGCTTACCGAAACGATGGGTAAGTTTGATGTGGTCGCAAATGTTAAGGGTGGTGGGTACAGCGGACAGGCCGGTGCTATCCGCCATGGTATAGCCAGGGCGTTGTTGAAGGCTGATGAAGGACTTCGGCCCTTACTCAAAAAAGCAGGCTTCTTAACACGGGATCCAAGAATGAAGGAAAGAAAAAAATATGGCTTGAAAGGCGCAAGAAGAGCTCCGCAATTTTCCAAGAGGTAGAGTTTTTTGTTTATTTACACACGAGTTTGTTCAAACTTACAAAGTTTACTTATCGCAATTGCCAACCGTCAGGGGGAAAATTCCTTTTGGCGGTTTTTTTATTATATAAAAGTCGGGTACTCGTATTTATCCAATTTCGATGTCTCCCGATAGCAATTATATGGGATTGGTGATATAATAAGAGCGATTGTTAGAAAAATGGAGGTTTGGGATGTGCCATATGAGTATCAGAAATAACTATAAACATACGCTTATAGCAAGCTACATAGGTTATATAACCCAGGCGATTATAAACAATTTTGCACCGCTACTATTTTTGACATTTCAGAATACTTATAACATACCTCTGGGCAAGATCACCTTGCTGGTAACGATAAATTTTGGTATGCAGCTGGTAGTCGATCTGCTGTCAGCCAGATTTGTTGACAGAATAGGATATAAGGTGTCCATTGTAATAGCCCATATTGCTTCTGCCACCGGAATTATGGGTTTGGCGGTATTTCCCGGACTGTTTGCCAATCCATATAATGGCTTGTTGCTGGCCATCTCCTTGTATGCAATAGGTGGCGGTTTGATTGAAGTATTGGTCAGCCCGATAGTTGAAGCGTGTCCCACGGAAAATAAGCCGGCTGTAATGAGTCTGCTTCATTCCTTTTATTGCTGGGGGCATGTTTTGGTAATTTTGTGTTCTACATTGTTTTTTGTTGTTTTCGGGATTGAAAACTGGAGAATTCTTGCATTTATCTGGGCTGCCGTTCCCCTGTTCAATGCCTTCTATTATTCTCAGGTTCCGATTGCAATGCTTAATGAAGATGGTGAAAGTATGCCTGTAAGGCAGCTGCTGTTGACAAAGATGTTCTGGATATTTGTACTTTTAATGATATGCTCGGGCGCCTCGGAACAGGCCATGAGCCAGTGGGCATCTGCTTTTGCTGAAGCCGGACTTAAGGTGTCCAAAACGATAGGAGATCTTGCGGGACCATGCATGTTTGCGATACTTATGGGCTGCTCCCGCATATTATATTCTGGCTTAAGCGAAAAGGTTAACCTGAAGGTATTTATGATGGTCAGCAGCGGTCTCTGTATTGCCAGCTATTTGCTTGCCGCCTTATCTCCCTACCCGGCGCTTGCATTTATAGGGTGTGGTTTATGCGGTGCGGCGGTAGGTATTATGTGGCCAGGAACATTCAGCCTTGCTGCTGAAAACTGTCCGCGGGGGGGGACCGCCATGTTTGCTTTCCTGGCCCTGGCCGGGGATTTGGGTTGCTCTGCAGGTCCTACGCTTGTTGGCTTTGTTGCCGAAAAATTTAATGACAACCTAAAAGCCGGGCTGGGCTTGGCTATAATATTCCCGGTTTTGCTCATTCTGGGCTTGCTACTATTGAAAAGGATGAGGGTTTCTTCGGTCAAAGATTGTTCACATTGAAATGGTTTTGGGGTATAATATTTCTGTTAATATCTGTTGGACGAAGTAATAATAGGAGTTTTGCAGAAAAGAAGGATAAAAAGATTGTACCCTGTACAGATGGTTTACTGTGTGTAGGCAAAGGGCGCAGAACGGCAGTACAGGAAACCGGGTCGATGTGCAGCTAAGATACGTATGCAGATATCAAAAATGTTTAGACAAATCCTGGGAGGTGTTGCTGTCATGCTTAAGGATATAATAATTGTAGGAGGACGAGTTGCCGGTCTTACGGCAGGGCTGTACGCCAAGAGAGGCGGGATGGATACACTGCTCATTGAAAAGATGTTTTCAGGGGGACAGATAGCTACTACATATATGGTGGAGAACTATCCAGGCTTTGATGAGCCCATTGGCGGGCCAGAACTTGCTATGAAGCTGGAAGCCCATGCTCGCAAGTTTGGGCTGGAGATACTGTATGATGAGGTAATAGAGCTAAAGCTTGATGATAAGATCAAAACGGTTGTAACCACTGGTGGGGAATACCAGGCCAAAGCCCTTATACTGTGTATGGGGGCCCAACCTAAGATGCTCGGCCTGGAGAAGGAGGAACTATTCCGCGGAAGGGGTGTATCCTATTGCGCTACCTGCGATGGAGCTTTTTATAAGGAAAAAGATGTGGCAATTGTAGGTGGTGGCGATACCGCTGTTGAGGATGCTGTTTTTTTGGCGCAACACGCCAGGAAGGTTTACCTTATTCATAGACGTGATGCCCTTAGGGCTTCGAAGATATTGCAGAACAGGATGTTTCAGAACCCAAAAATTGAGGTGTTATGGAATACGGTGGTTGACGAGATACTGGGAGAACAGGAGGTAGAGGGTTTACTTCTTAGAAATGTAAAGGACGGTACTAAAAGGGATTTGAAGGTAGACGGCTTATTCGTTGCAATCGGCATACAGCCCAACAGCGAATTAATCCGGGGCAAGATAACCACGAATGAAATAGGTTTTGTGATAGCCGATGAAAATATGGCCACCAATATACCCGGAGTTTTTGTTGCCGGGGATTTGCGCCAAAAGCCATTGTGGCAGATCATAACGGCCGCAGCCGACGGCGCTGTTGCTTCGATATCCGCCCAAAGATATATAATGGAAGAGTTTGCATAATATAACCGGCAGGAGGTAATAAAATATGTCAAGGATGTTTGGAACTGACGGAGTAAGAGGAATTGCCAACAAGGATTTAAGCTTTGAATTGGCTTTTAACCTTGGGAAGGCAGGAGCTTACATATTGTCAAAGGGCAAGAGCAGGCCAAGGATATTAATTGGTAAGGACACAAGGGCATCAGGAGATATGCTGGAATCAGCCTTGGTGGCCGGAATATGCTGTGCTGGTGGCGAGGCTCTGATTGCCGGTGTGATAACCACTCCGGCGGTAGCTTATCTTACCCGTCATTATGGTGTTGATGCCGGTGTTGTAATATCTGCTTCCCACAACCCAATGGAATATAACGGTATAAAGTTTTTTGACAGCAACGGTTATAAGCTTCCCGACGAGATTGAGGACGAAATAGAGGCTGTTATTAGCGGCAAGATTGCTGCCGAGATTCCCGCACCTATCGGTGCCGGAATAGGACGAAAGGTATGCGTGCCTAATGCCATTCAGGATTATATCAGCTTTCTGAAGAGTACAATAAACGTTGATCTTAACGGATTAAAGATAGCTCTGGACTGTGCAAACGGTGCTGCATACAAGGTTGCTCCCCTGGTTTTTTCCCAGCTGGGCGCAGAGGTGCAAGCAATCCATAATACACCGGATGGCAATAATATTAACGAAACATGCGGTTCTACCCATCCTGAAAAGCTTCAGAGGTTTGTGCTGGAGATTGAGGCTGATGTAGGTTTAGCCTTTGATGGGGATGCTGACAGATTGATAGCGGTGGATGAAACTGGCAAGCTTGTGGATGGGGATCAGATCATGGTGATATGCGGATTGGACATGAAAAGAAGGGGAATGTTGAAAAGGGATACCGTGGTAGGAACGGTTATGAGCAATATCGGCGTTGATATTGCCCTGAAAAAGGCAGGTTGTAACCTCGTTCGGACCAAAGTAGGTGACAGGTACGTCCTTGAGGAAATGCTCAAAAACGGGTATAGCTTTGGAGGTGAACAATCGGGGCACATAATATTCTTGGATCACGGGACCACCGGTGATGGACTTTTAACAGCCTTGCAGTTGTTATCGGTAATTAGAAGGGAAGCCAGAAAATTATCCGAATTAGCCTCCATTATGCCCAGGTTTCCCCAGGTGCTGATAAATGCCAAGGTTGATCCTGCAAAGAAGGACAGATATACTGAAGATCCGGTTATTATGGAAGAAATAAAACGCATTGAAGAGATGTTCAACCATGAGGGCAGGGTGCTCATACGTCCGTCAGGAACCGAACCATTGATCCGTGTAATGATCGAGGGAGCGGAACAAAGGGAGATAGAGGAATGCGCTGCCAGATTGGCAAGGCTAATTGAGCAACGTCTGAATTAATGGCAAAGATTAAATAGGCTGGTCAATGATAGAATGGAATTTTGTAGAACAAAATAAATATTATTTATATCTTGTAATCATATATGGAGATGTTATACTAAATTTAAGTGAGGTTGTTATTCTACACTTTAGAAGGAGTTGTATAACATGAGAAGGGGAAGTTCAAGGAGCGCCTGGACTCTGTTTCTATTCATCTTTGCAGGAATTATCATTGGGAGCGTGATAGGTAATATATTGGCTCAGTATTTTGAGGCTCCCATATTTAAACAATCTTTCCAGATTGGTACCAAAGACGCTCCGTGGTCCATTGATCTGGTCGTTATAAGTCTTGCTTTGGGAATCACGATAACGATTAACTTCGGCACTGTGCTGGGAGTGCTTCTGGGAATTTTATTCTATTTAAGATCGTAAAATGCGAATAATACTGGCTTCATCCTCACCCAGACGAAAAGAGCTTATGGCCCGGATGGGCATACAATTTGAGGTCATTCCCAGCAATTGCGAAGAAGTGTTTCTCCCCGGCCGATCTCACGTTGAGATTGCAGTAGAATTAGCCCTTCGAAAGGCAAGGGATGTTGCAGACAAAATACAGGAATCGGCTTTGGTGATTGGCGCTGATACAATAGTGATCAAGCAGGATAAGATACTGGGGAAACCGAAAGACGCGGATGAAGCATATTTAATGCTTTGCGAGCTGCAGGGTCAGGTCCACCAAGTGATAACGGGACTGGCTATTATAGATACACGAAATCACAGATATCTGACCGACTATGAGATAACTCAGGTTGAGTTTGCCTCTTTAACGCCGCAGGAAATTAAATGGTATATTTCTACACAAGAACCTATGGATAAAGCCGGTGCCTATGCCATCCAGGGTTTAGGAGGAATATTGGTGAAAAGAATAGAAGGATGCTACTATAACGTTGTAGGGCTTCCGCTTCACCGGCTTTGGATGATGCTTAAACAGATGGGAATGCAGAAGATTGTTGGTGGGCAGTTTTGCTCTGATGGAGTGTTATCAAAAGGCTAATAAGTGGAAATAATTATAGAGGATCAAAGAAATATTTTGGAAGGAGCAAGAAATACAATGGGAGCATTCAATATATTTAGCAAGGATTTGGGTATCGATTTGGGAACGGCTAATACGCTGGTACATATCCGTGGAAAAGGAATTGTTATTCGTGAACCTTCAGTGGTTGCCATCAGAAGTGATACCAAGCAGGTATTGGCTGTTGGCGAGGAAGCCAAAAGGATGATTGGGAGAACTCCGGGTAACATCATTGCCATCAGGCCTATGAGAGATGGTGTAATAGCCGATTTTGATGTTACCCAGGAGATGCTGAAATATTTTATAAGAAGAGCCATAAGAAGAACGATTATGCTCCATCCCCGGGTGGTAATATCCGTACCCTCCGGTGTTACCGAGGTGGAGAAGCGGGCTGTATATGAAGCTGCCAGGCAGGCTGGAGCCAGGGAGGCCTATCTGATTGAAGAGCCAATGGCTGCAGCCATTGGTGCCGGACTGCCTGTTCATGAGCCTACAGGGAGCATGATTGTTGATATCGGAGGGGGCACAAGCGAGGTAGCCGTTATTTCGCTGGGAGGAATTGTTACCAGCCGATCTTTAAGAATTGGCGGAAATAAATTGGATGATGCGCTCATCTACTATATTAAGAAAGAGTACAATCTGATGATAGGTGAACGCACGGCCGAAGAGATAAAGATAAAGGTAGGTTCAGCGTATCCCAAGGAAGAGGAGGAATCCATTGATGTCCGTGGAAGGGACTTGATAACAGGTCTCCCAAAAACCCTTACCGTTACATCGTCGGAGATACTCGAAGCTTTAAAGGAACCTGTAAGTCAGATAGTGGAAGCCATAAAGCTCACTTTGGAAAGAACCCCTCCCGAGCTTGCTGCCGATATTATGGACAAGGGTATAATGCTCACAGGCGGCGGGGCCCTTCTCGATGGAATTGATAAACTGATTGCACAGGAAACCGGTATGCCCGTTCATATTGCTGAGTCGCCCCTGGATAGTGTGGCGCAGGGCACCGGAAAGGTATTGGAAGAATTGGAGACTTTAAAGAGAGTGACCATCTCATCTAAGAATATAGGATAGGATAGCTATGGCTTTGTTTCGTTTTTTTCGGAATCGCCCGTTGGTAATAATTGTAATTGTATCTATTCTTTTGATTATTGCTGCTGTATTTACCTCACGGAATGATGGAAACATGGGCATTGTTGAGGGAATAGTGGGGGATATTATATCCCCCATCCAAAAGATAATATATGGCGCTACTTCATACGTCTATAATTCCATCTTGGATATAAAGGAAAGGCGCGAGCTTTTGGCTAACTACCAGCAACTAAAAGAACGGGTGGCTTATCTGGAGAAGGAATTGATTCGAATGAATGAATTGGAAAAGCAGAATCAGCGGCTAAGAAAGCTCCTGGATTTTGCCACCGAAAGGGAGGAGTTTGTGGTTACCGGCGCCAGAATTACGGGGAAGGATCCGGGAAATTGGTTTGATGTTTTTACAATTGATAAGGGTAAGAATGACGGCATAGCTGTTAACATGGCGGTGGTAACCGAACAGGGGCTGGTAGGACGCATTATAGAGGTCGGGCCGGATTGGGCCAAAGTGCAGGCCATAATTGACGGCAGAAGTTCAATAAGCGGGATTATTGAAAGAACCAGAGATAATGGGGTGGTGAAAGGGAATAATCTCTTTGGTTTTGAGGATGGTACCTGCAGCATGATATACTTGCCCCTTGATTCGGAGATAGTTGAGGGGGACAAGGTAATTACGTCGGGTTTGGGCGGCATTCTTCCCAAAGGCATATATATCGGAGAAGTCAAAGAAGTAACCCGTGCAAAGCGGGATCTTTACAAGACTGCCATTATTGAACCGGCCGTAGATTTCCGCCGCTTGGAAGAGGTGCTGATTGTTAAAGCAAGAACAGACGACTGATCCGGTTTCTTGGCAAATTTGCTTAATACGAGTATAACAAATATACGGTAAAGGATAGAAAAGATGAAGGGTTGGGTTATTTGCGGGATATTGTTGGGTAATGTTATTCTTCAGTCCTCTTTGTTTCCGTTTATTCAAATATATGGTGTTCAGCCTGATTCCCTGGCTGTCCTGGTTGTATCCTTTGCATTGCTGGCAGGAAATCCTACCTCGGCTGTTGTGGGTTTTTTCGGTGGTTTGCTGCAGGATATTCTTTATGGACAGGGTGTCGGGATATATGCGCTTCAGTACATGCTGGCGGGATACATAGTCGGTTTGGTTTACGGTAAGGTATTTGCTGATAAGATGTTGGTTTGTATGTTTTTTGTTGTGCTGACGGTTTTCTTCAGAGAGCTGCTTGTGTTTATCCAGCTGTTTTTTACCGGTCTGGATGTATCGCTGTATAAAGCGCTTTTGACGGTTATACTGCCCGAAATAGCGTATACCCTGCTAATAACGCCTTTGACATATTTTTTGATGAGAAGGCTGTATAGGTACAGGTTTATGAATCGACGCTGGCATTTTGGCAGCTAGCCGTGAGGGATTGACGGCAGTTGTACCCCTTTTCCGGTTGGGTTGCCTGACGGTATAGTTGTAAACGGATTAGAGGGGATGGCATGGTCTTTTTTTGGGTAACATGATGAATATAGCTGTAAAGATGGTGTGGGTAAGTGTGGGAGCAGAGAAGGGGTAAAATATACCTCTTTTTTATTTATATGTTGCATGATAGAATAAGATGTTAGGTTATATACCTATTTGCATGCAGTGAGGTAGGGATGTACAGGGGGTCAGCAAATGCTCAAACTGTTAAAAAATCGCTATTTTTTGTTTGGAGTTATATGTGTAATAGGATTTACCATATTATTAGGCCAGCTTGCCTATATTACGGTGAAAATGGGGGACACATATTATACATTGTCAATGGAGCGAAAATCGGTGGAGCTTCTTCTCAAAGGGAGCCGGGGAAATATCTATGATCGAAACGGTATTCCGATGGCTATGAATAAGCAGTTTTTTGTGGTGGAACTGGCAAGGGAGAGAATCCCGTCAAAGGACGAGGAACTGAATCAGCTGATCTATGACGTCATAAGAGTTATCGAGGATAACGGTGATACGGATCGTTTGATGGATAACATCCCGATAAAGATGAGGGAAAACGGTCAGCTTTATTATATATGGGAAGAAAAGGATATTGAAGTTCAACGCAAGGAATTTGAGCGCTGGAAGAAAAATGCGGGTATAAAAGTCGATCTTTCAGCCCCGGAAATGCTCAAATATCTCAGGGAAAGGTTTAAAATCGACGATGCTTTATCGGATGATGTAGCACGCCGGATGATCTCCATCCGCCTGGATATATATATGAACCGTTATCGTCCCAATCCCATACGTGTGGCCACTGATGTCAACCAAAAAACCGTTGCCCAGATCGAAGCATACAGCAGCCAGCTCCCTGGCTTACAGGTGTCGGTGGAGACTGGGCGTTACTACCCCATGGGAGAAGTAGCTGCACATATTATTGGATATGTGGGCAGCATAAGTACGGAGGATATTGAGGAATACAAAGCAAAGGGCATTGATTTGAAGGAGGCCGGCTACGATCTGTCGGTGGACAGGATTGGTAAGCGGGGCATCGAAAAATATGCCGAGAAATGGTTAACCGCAAATACGAAGGACAAGCACGGAAAGATGTGGGCGGAAGTAAATTCTACAGGAAAGGTAGTTCGGGTATTGAGAGAAGAGCCGCCGGAGGATGGCAACAGCGTTATCCTTACGCTGGACAGCCGGCTTCAAAAGGCAGCCGAGGACATTTTGGGTGAAGAGATACAGAAAATGGCTAACGGAGATCCGCCATACACCGGTGATAAGTATGCGCCTCTAGCCGAGAGAGGTGCTGCCGTTGTACTTGATGTTAATACGGGTGAAGTATTAGCCCTTGCTAGTTATCCGTCTTTTGATCTCAATTTATTCATTCCTTCCATATCCAATGAGGAATTCAAACAATTGTTGGAGGGAAAGGGTAAGCCCCTGACGTCGGTAGCTTTTCAGGAGCGTTTTGCTCCCGGTTCAGTATTCAAGATGTTGGTTGGTATAGCGGGTTTGATGGAAGGAAAAATAAGCCTGCATGAGCAGATCTACGATGCCTATATGTATGACAAGTATAGCAAAGGACAGGGACCCCGGTGCTGGGCCCGGCCCGGATATCATGGAAACGAGGATTTTATGGACGCTATAAAGCACTCATGCGACTATTTTTTCTATGAAGTTGCCGATCGCCTTGGAATTGAGAAGATAAATGAATGGGGTAAGCGTTTTGGTCTGGATGGGTATACGGGCTTAGAGATCGAAGAAGTGGAATCTTCCATTGGAGGTCCCGAAAGGAAGTACTACGACAATCGCTTTAACATAATTTACGGGATAAGGAAATATATGACCGATGCAGGTTGTTTTGATGGTGTCGACCCTGAAACCCAGGAACAGCACATTCAGAGGCTTGCTGATCTGCCCTACGATACTCCCGGCTTGGAAATAATGGAGATCATACGGGAGGAATTGGGGTATTTCAACGAGGAAGGGGATAAAGACTTTTTGAGGCGGCAGCAGATCAAGCTGTCGGATCTGGCAAATAAGATAAAGTATAACGTGCTGATACCGTACAAAAAGTGGAATCCCCTGGAGACCGTAATTACCGGCATAGGCCAGGGATATGTGCAGGTTACCCCTCTTGCCCTGGCTAGGTATATAGCAGCCCTCGCCAATGGAGGCAAGGTGTTGGAAGCCCATGTAACCAAAGCGGTGGTGTCTCCTGAAGGAAATATTATAAACGAAACCAGGCCGGTAGTTGTGAATGAGGTTGGAGCTGACGAGAAATATATCGATGCTGCCCGCCAGGCTATGCATAAGGTAATATATGACAGGTCCGTTGCCGGGGGAGGAGCCGGTACGGCCATTAGTTACTTTGCAGATATAGATCCAAGCATAACTCTGGGAGGAAAAACCGGAACCGCACAGACATCGGGACATACCGATCCCGAGGAGCGTTCAAGGAGAAATACAGCGGTGTTTGTAGCTTTTACTCCTTATGAAGAACCCGAAATAGCGGTGGCCGTCATGATCCCCAATGGTCGTACCGCCAGCAATGCGGGTTGGATTGTGCGCCGTATAATAGAGGAATATTACCGCATAAAGAACACCCAGAGAAGTTTTGAAAAAGTTTATGATGTAAATCGATTAAAGCAATAATGTTTTGTGGATTTATGCAGGAATTTGGGGATAGTTTGGCGAATATTGCATGATATGACAATAAACAAGGCTTATGGGGGAAATTATGATGAATCACGATGCGGTAGTATTCAAGGGTGTGCGCAATGGAATAAAGATTTATATAGACTCCGATTACAGCAGCGAAGATATACTGGATACGTTAAAACGAAAAATAGAAGCAGGTAAACGTTTTTTTCAAGGTTCTGAGATAAACCTCACATTTACCGGCAAGAAATTAACCGCTGGGGAACAACAGGCCATTATCGAGCTGGTTTCCCGGGAAATAAATATTGGAAGCATAACCTTTGATATTGGGAAGACGGTTTATTCTGATCCCGAGCCTGTTGAATTTTTTGATGGCATAGAAGAAGGAATAACCCGATTTGTCAGGGGTACCATCCGAAGCGGACAGCTTGTGAGCTATCGGGGGAATGTGGTCATAATTGGAGACGTGAATCCCGGCGGAGAGATAATTGCCGAGGGCAACATTGTGGTAATGGGAACTTTACGTGGGATGGCCCATGCAGGGGCCGGCGGGAATAATAAAGCCGTTGTAGTGGCATTTAGCCTTCAGCCTACCCAGCTCCGAATCGGGACTGTAATAGCCAGACCTCCGGAGGGTGAGGTGGTTAAAGCCCTGTATCCCGAAATTGCGTATGTTCGGGATGGAAATTTGGTAATAGAACCCTATTTACCCAATAAAGGCAGGTAGTATATAATATAACAAGGTTTTGCAGATGTCCATTGGCTGGGCGGGAGCTGTTTGACAATGGAGTAACAGGAATTCAGCTGTTCGGCTTTTTTAGTGTAACATGAAGTTAATTTAAGCGTGGTAATAAAATAGAGTTATATAGGAGGAATAGACATATGGGAGAGGTAATAGTTATTACGTCGGGGAAAGGAGGAGTTGGTAAAACCACTGCTACAGCCAATATTGGGACGGCTCTGGCGCTGAGCGGCAAGAGGGTGGTGTTGGTTGATGCCGACATTGGTCTCCGTAATCTCGATGTGGTTATGGGACTTGAGAACAGGATTGTCTATGACTTGGTTGATGTTGTGGAGAAGGTTTGCCGTTTGAAACAGGCTCTTATCCGGGACAAGCGCTTTGAAGGTTTGTATCTGCTGCCGGCCGCTCAGACAAAGGACAAAACTGCCGTTTCACCCCAGCAGATGCAGGAGCTGTGCAACCAATTGAGGGAAGAGTTTGATTATGTGCTTATCGATTGCCCGGCGGGAATTGAACAGGGATTCAAAAATGCAATAGCTGGAGCGGATAAGGCTGCGGTGGTCACGGTACCCGAGGTATCGGCAGTGCGAGATGCTGATCGCATCATTGGACTTCTGGCGTCCAATGATATAATGGACCCCAGGCTTATAATCAACAGGCTTAGGTTGGATATGGTTAAACGGGGCGATATGATGGATATAGATGACACCATCGATATATTGGGCATAGATTTGCTTGGAGTTGTTCCCGATGATGAACGGGTTGTCGTATCCACAAACAGGGGCGAGCCTGTAGTGTTGGATGATGATTCATTGGCAGGACGGGCTTATAAAAATATTGCCAAAAGACTTATGGGGGAAGATATACCCATTATGGAACTGAATACCGATGAAGGCTTTTTGGCAAGATTAAAACGCTTGTTTAATGCAGGCAAAAAGCGGGCCTTATAGTAAGGATGAGGGGGATTGCTGTGATTGATTTGTTTAAATTCTTTGGTAAGGGAGAAAGTAAAAGCAAGGATATTGCTAAAGAGCGATTAAAGTTGGTATTGATCCATGATCGGGCCAATATTTCCCCTAAATATTTGGACATGATCAAAGATGATGTTATAAAGGTGATTTCCAGCTATATGGAGATAGATGAGGAGGGTTTGGATATCCGCCTGTCCCGTATACCGCAGGAGGACGATACATATAGTACCGCACTGATTGCCAATATCCCGATAAAGAAAGTTAAAAACTTGGGACCAAATAAAGGATAGAGATTGCAGATGCAATCTCTTTTTTAATGGCAGAGGCTTCCTATTTCATTATTGGCGTTGCTGTGCTATAATGGTACAGGACAAACAGTTTGTTTTACAGGGGGAATAGATGTTTAACAAAAAACTTATCAAAAATTTTGATTTTGGTATTCTTATTCTGATAACGCTGCTGACATGTTTCGGTTTAGTGGGAATCAGCGTTGCCATGCGCTCGCCAGTTGAAGGTACGGAAGAAGGTTTGATGGATATTATTGGCAACTTCGATATGTACCATGTTCGGCTGCATTTGTTGTGGTTTGCAGCCGGGCTTGTTGGCATGTTAATTGTGGCCAGCATTGACTACCATATATTGGTGGATCTTTCCCCTTATATGTACTGGGCGGTCATAGGGATGCTCATATATGTATCCGTCAGAGGTCATGTAGCCGGTAACGCACGCAGCTGGATAGATCTGGGAGGTTTCTTTGCCCAACCTTCCGAATTTGCAAAAATTGCTTTAATTATGACTATGGCCAAGGTTATGGCGAAAAAAAAGGATGAAGGGGAAGGCTTTCTTCGCATAAAGGATCTGTTCCCCGTTTTTCTTCAGCTTGCAATTCCCATGGCCCTTATTATAGATCAGCCCGATTTTGGTACTGCAATGGTCTTTATAGCCATTGTGTTTGGGATGCTGTTTGCTGCCGGTATAAGTTATAAAATACTGCTGGGAGCGGCAGGAGCCGCTGTTGCAGCCGTACCGGTGGTATGGGATCTGCTTTTGTCCGATGTTCAAAGGAACCGGATACTGGTATTCCTGAATCCCGGGATGGATCCTCTGGGTACAGGTTACCATGTGGTACAGTCAATGATTGCTATCGGCTCGGGAAGATTATACGGCAAGGGAATCTTAACCGATAATACATTGAGCCAGCTCAATTTTGTTCCGGCTAAGCATACCGATTTTATTTTTTCGGTTACTGTAGAAGCCCTTGGCTTTGTGGGTGGGGCTATCATAATAGTGTTGTATTTGCTGCTGATACTGAGGACCATATACCTGGCATACAGGGCAAAGGATACCCTGGGAAGCCTTATAATTGTGGGCGTGGTATCCATGATAATATTTCACGTGTTCGAAAACATCGGGATGACGATGGGATTGATGCCGGTTACCGGGATTCCGCTGCCCTTTATGAGCTATGGAGGAAGCTCCATGCTTACCAATATGTTTGCCTACGGTCTGGTCTTAAATGTGGCTATGCGCAGGCAAAAGATCAGGTTTTGAATCGAGCTGTGAACCAATTGATATGCTGGGGGGTAAGTTCTGTTGAATATTGCATTGATTGCCCATGACAGAAAAAAGGAGGAAATGGTAAACTTCTGCATTGCCTATAAGAATATTCTGGCCAAGCATTCATTATGCGCCACCGGCACAACGGGCAGACTTATAGCCGAGGCCACCGGCTTGAAAATACACCGCTTTCTTTCGGGCCCCTTGGGCGGCGATCAGCAGATAGGGGCCATAGTGGCGTACAACAAAATCGATTTGGTTATATTTATGCGGGATCCGTTGACCGCACAGCCTCATGAGCCAGATATAAATGCATTGTTGAGGCTTTGTGATGTGCACAACATCCCCCTGGCCACAAATATGGCTACGGCAGAAGCCATGGTTAAGGCCCTTGAACGGGGCGATCTGGATTGGAGGCTGATAGTGAATCCTTCAGCCGATGACAACGTATTTGACAGATGGTAAGCACCCATTACAGTTGTGCGAATCCAAATCATATTCTCCATTCCCTTAAAATATACTTTTATTGATGAGGAGGGAATGGGGATTGGAAATGAAAAGGAGCGTTTATACAAAAACAAGAGGTCTGCGACCGGTAAGGCGGCGTTCCAGAATTAATTTACCCATTATTCCGGGCGGTGTTCGCAGAAAGACGTCCTATAGAAGATTGGATGGCAGTGATAAACAGCAGAGAATGGCCATTTTGTCGGTCAGGTTGGCCGTTTCAGCCGTAATTGTTATCGTGGTCATACTCCTGAAGAGCATAGATATTCCGGCAAGCCGCTGGGCAATAGAAAGGGTTAAAGAGGCTATAACTTACGATTTTAGTATAAGCGAAACCCTGGGTAAGCTGAAATTTGTCTCCAGATACTTACCCAACTTTCAAGCCGTTTTTGGGGAACAGGATATGGAGATGCAGCCTTCTTCTTCGGAAGGGGAGAGCGGGAAAGCAGACAGCGGCGCAGAAACACAGCCGCCCGTATTTACTGCCCCGGCCGAGGGTAAAGTGGTTGGCCTTTTTGGGGAGATCTATGAAGATGATGGCGGAGGCAGCAATCGGGGCATTGATATTGTTTCCCAGGAGCAGGGCTGGGTTTATGCTGCTGCCGATGGACAGGTTATTGCAATAGGGGAAGATGAGGACTATGGAAAATATGTAAAGGTGGATCATGGGAACGGATGGATGTCTTTCTATTCCGGCTGTTCAGATATTCAGGCCGAGGTTGGTTCACCGATCAAACAGGGGGATAGGATTGGAAAAATGGGTGTAAATTCTTCAGGGGAATACCAATTGCATTTTGAAACGTGGAAGGATGAACAACCCGTGGATCCCCTGCCGCTGATCCAAGAGGACAGTAAGGTTATCCAATGAGTTTCAATAAGGTCGGCGGTTATGAAGATTGGTGTATTGTTCAACATAGATATCTATATCAGCAAAATGCTGTTGTTGCTTATGATTGTGGCTGTGTTGATTGGAGAAGGGGCACGACTTGCCGTTTTTTTTGTGATCATTTTTGTGCATGAAACGGCGCACGTTATGATGGCGAGATTATTGGACTTAAGGGTAAATGAAATTGAGCTCCTTCCCTTTGGCGGAGCCGTGAGGATTGAGTCTCTGGTCGAGCTTAGCCCCAGAGACGAAGCCCTTATTGCTGCAGCCGGACCTTTGTCCAATATTGTGTTACTCACCGGATATTTGGCATTTCGCAGTCTTAACGTGCTTAGTTTGGAGAATCAGGATGTGTTTATCCAGGCAAATTTAGCTATAGCCGGCTTTAATCTTTTACCTGTTCTTCCACTGGACGGCGGCAGAATGCTCAGGGCTGTGTTATCCCGGGAAATGGGAATAAAGAAGGCTACGCGTATCACAGCTTTCGGCGGCTTTTTGCTTGCCCTGCTGCTTGTTATGATCGGTCTGTATGCCCTTTATTACAGAATATTTAATCCGACGCTTTTTGTAACAGCCGGCTTTCTGGCATATTCGGCCGTTAAGGAAAGCAGGATGGCGGCCTATATACTCATTCGTGATATTACCTACAAAAAGGATATGTTGTTGAAAGCAGGTGTACTGCCGGTTAGGGAAATAACCGTCTTGTATGATCTGGCGGTTAAAGATATAATAAAAAATTTTATACCCCGTTGTTACCATTATGTGGTAATAGTGGATGAGCATTTAAGGGTCAAAGGCCGTTTAAGCGAGGCTGATATAGTGCGGGGGATTTTGGAATACGGTTTGGATACCCCCGTGGTCATGCTGATGGGAAATAAACGCCACATTGGTTGATATTTTGGGAACAATAAAATAATGAAGTAATAATATTAAGGAGGCAGCTTGGATGGACAAAGCCGTTTTGGACAGAATAATCGGACAAGTTAGCAAACCCGTCCGATATATTGGTAATGAATACAATATGGTTGTGAAGGATCCTTCTAAGGTTAATATACGATTTGCTTTCGCTTTTCCCGATGTATACGAAGTGGGTATGTCTCATCTCGGTATGAAGATACTGTACCATCTTATAAATGAGCGGGAGGACACCTACTGCCAGCGGGTTTTTGCCCCGTGGGTGGATATGGAGGAAAAGATGAGGGAGAACGGATTGCCGCTGTTTGCCTTGGAAACCGGGGAGCCGATTGCCGACTTTGATTTTATAGGCTTTACACTTCAATACGAGATGAGCTACACAAATGTGATAAATATGCTGGATCTGGCAGGGGTCCCTCTGATGAGATGGGAGAGGGACAAAAGCCATCCCTTTGTTATAGCAGGCGGACCCTGCGCCTATAATGCCGAACCCCTGGCAGATTTTTTGGATCTGGTGGTCATGGGGGACGGAGAAGAGGTGGTTGACCAGCTGTTGGATGAGTATAGGGAATGGAAGAAGCGGGGTGCTGCTCGCCAGGACTTTTTGGTCAGGGCAGCTGGCATACCGGGAGTATATGTTCCCGGCTTTTATGATGTGGATTACAACCATGACGGTACGATCCGCTCAATTAAACCCAACCGTCCCGATGTACCCCCGGTTGTTCGGAAACGGTTGGTCAAAGACCTGGAAAATGCCTATTATCCAAGGACTATGATCGTGCCCTATATGAACATAGTACACGATCGCATTACCCTTGAGGTATTCAGAGGATGTACA
>LFSE01000059.1 GCA_001513075.1 Clostridiales bacterium DTU074
TGATATTGTCTATATGCCAGAGGAAAAGGGCTTTGGTTGTGTATATGCCGCTTTTGTCACCGCTCCCGAAACCAGAGAGTACTATATTCTTACCGGCGATATGAAACCGGATATTCTGTTGATTAACGGGCAGGAACATAATATCGCAAAGCCTAAAGTGCTTTTAAAGAAAGGCAAAAATGCCGTTGTGATAGGATACCGGAAATGCGGACGCACTTACCTCGTGTTTTCCCGCAATGCGAAAGTTGCGCAACCAAATTATCCGTTAGCATCAAGCTGGTACCGCAATCGTGACGTACTGCCATTTGAATGCTATGAAGAACCAAAGGTTCAACAGTTTGAGTTCACCGCTCCACCTGGCCTTCACAGTCTAACAGTTCCCTGCGCGGATCCCGTTCGCGGTTTTATAGATGGAAAGGAAATTGAGGGAAAACGTGTAGGTGATAAAGTAATATTAACCTTAAACAGTCCGGCCAAAGGTGGCGAAAAGGTATTGTTAGAAGTCAATGCTGAAAGCGGACGTTTTGGCGGAGCTCTATTTGATGGAGCTATAGAGCAAAGTTTTCAGACCGGAAAAATGAATTTAGGGGATTGGTCCAGATATGACGGACTGAAATACTATTCGGGGAGCGCTGTGTATGAAAAAACTATATGGATTGATCAAGAGTATATAGGGGGGCGGGCAGTGCTGGATTTGGGTGGTGTTGTTGCATCCGCCAGCGTTAAAGTCAATGGTGTTTCAGTAGGGGTGCGAACAGCAAAACCTTGGACGTTTGAAATTGGCCATGTATTGCATGCAGGTGAAAATAGGATTTCTGTAAGAGTTTGCAATACGTTAGCTAATCATTATGAATCCATTCCGACCCGGTATAAGGGTTCCCTAGTTTCGGGATTGTTGGGACCGGTTACTATACAATTTGAATGAAATATCGATAGGTAGGTTCCGGGCTGTTTTCTTACCAGGTGTTTTCTCAAGGCTCTTGGGAACCCAATTCTTTACCATTCAAAAATGGCCATGCCGTAATGCGGTTGCGTTTAAGATACGGTTTGATTGATTAGGATTTGTAATATCCAGCGCTTGTAAAATCAATAGTTTGAGATGGCATGAATATTATTAAACGGATCCCATGAATTGGCTCATAATTTGTGGTGTACTTGACAAACTATAGTGTGAGACATATAATGGCAATGTAAATGCAAATCATTTGCAATGAGCAGAATGCGTTTAGAACCATGGTTTATTTTTTTATGCTGTGGAGGAATGGTTCATGAGCCACATTCATATATCGGATGGGATTATACCACCAATATGGTGGATATTGGGATACATAATCTGTTTGACGGTGGTTTTTTTGATAATAAAAAAGGCCGATCTGGAGAAGATCCGGCCTAAGGTTCCAGCTATTGCTATGATGGCAGCGGTTATGCTGGTTACCATGTCGGTCCCTTTGGGTTTTTTACCCTTTCATTTGAATTTTGCTGCCCTGGCCGGAATGATACTTGGGCCAGGGCTGGGTTTTGTATCGGTATTTGTGGTTAACCTTATATTGGCTCTTTTAGGACACGGTGGTATTACGGTGGTGGGAATCAATACCCTGGTTATAGGAATTGAGTCAATCCTTGGGGGAATCCTGTTCAAATATCTTAAAAGGAGGTTTGGCGGCACCGTTTCTGCCGCCATTTCTGCAGCAACGGCTCTTTTATTGTCAACAGTTCTGATAATTTTGTTTCTAAGTTCTATCGGAGTGGTAGATATATGGTCGGGTGAAGGCTTGCTGCACCTTCATGAGGAAGACGGGGATCACCACTCCGGGGATTCGGTTTTCCGAATCGGCCATGTAATTTTAACTGGCTGGGGGGCTGTACTGGCTGTCATGCTGACGGGGATTTTGCTGGAGACCGTAATATCGGCTTTGATTGTAAGGTTTTTTATGAAGGTACGTTCGGATCTGGTACAAGGCGTATCGGGAGAAAATAGGCGGTAAGGAGGGCTGGCATGCATCTATCGGCTGTAGATCAAATGGCCAACAACGGCAACAGTGTTTTTCACCGTGCCGGCATTCCTTCGAAACTGCTTATGGTGCTGACTTTGTTGGCAGGTATTATTGGGTCCGGTAATGTTATTTCTTTAAGCATATTAATCGGTTTTATGGCAATAATGTTTATTACTGCTCGGGCTCGGTTTAAAGAGATAGTTCACCTGTTGATCTATCCGGTTGTCTTCAGTTCCCTGTTTGCATTGTTTAAATTACAGGAGTCATGGACAGCTGGTTTGGTCGTTATACTAAAAGGAACCGGAGCGGCTCTTGCCACCCTTTTTTTGCTTGTGACAACACCCTGGATTGAAATTTTTGCATTGTTGTCCGCCTATTTGCCGGGGCTGCTGGTAGACATCTTTCTGTTCACTTACCGCTCTTTTTTTATTTTGATCGATAGGCTGGGGAATTTGCTGCGCAGTATAAGGCTGAGAGGCGGTTACCATTCATTTAATCTGTTTATGAATATAAAGAACATGGCTGCTGTTGTAGGTTTGCTTATATTGAATTCCTTTGAGATGAGCGAGAGGATGTACAAGATGTACATGCTGAGGGGGTATAACGGCGGTATTCCTGTTGTAAGAAATTGGTGGAAACTGACTTATGCTGACGGCATCGTTATTGCCCTTTCACTTTTGATTGTATTTGGGACGGTGATAATGTGGAGGCTTTGGTAGAGGTACAGTGCATCAAGCATATTTACCCGGACAAGACGGAGGTAACCTTGTGCGGGCTTGATTTTGTTGTGCATCAGGGGGAAAGGGTAGTAGTTCTGGGGCCAAACGGAGCGGGGAAAACCACCCTGCTGTCTCATATATTGGGTTTGCTGTCACCCGTTGAGGGCTCGGTACGTGTCATGGGTTTGGAACCCCACAGGCATTTTCGCACCATCCGCCGCAAGATCGGAGTGGTGTTTCAGAATGTGGATGAGCAGATAATCGGGCCAACTGTTTTTGACGATGTCGCTTTTACACCGAGGAATGACAGGATGAAACGGGAAGAGACCGAAAGAAGGGTAATGGCGGTAGCAAAGATGGTGGGAATAGAGGATATATTACGGAAAATACCCCATTATTTGAGCGGCGGGCAGAAGAAGAAAGTTGCACTGGCAGGGGCTATTGTGATGGATCCCAGGCTGTTGGTGTTGGATGAGCCCTTCGATGGTTTGGATCCCGTGTCAAAAAGAGAAATGATAGAGCTACTTAATCGGCTGAATCGTGAGAGGAATACAACTCTGATCGTTACCACCCACGATGTGAATTTGGTACCCTATGTTGCCGATACCGTATATGTCATCTATGGTGGAAAGATTGTTATGAAGGGCAAGCCATATGAAGTGTTTTCTCAAAAGGAAATCCTGGAAGCTGCCAACCTGGAACCCCCTGTCCTGGTGGATTTGTTTTTGTATCTTAAGGAGAAGGGCTTGAACACGGAAGTTCCAACTACCTTGGATCAGGCAAAAGAACAGTTGGATATATTATTGCAGCATAAAACTTGATAATTGGGGTGAGGCAAATGGTATTTACGAGCAATCTGCGGGATTTTGCTGAAATGCTTTCCTGCGCCGTGGATCTGATGGAGAGAGGGACTTACCACCACGGCCAAAAAGTAGCTTATATTGCGATGCGGATTTTTGAACATATGAAATTATCCGGGGATCCTGCGGATCTTGTAATAGCATCCTATATACACGATATAGGTATATCTTCCTTTGAAGACAAGGAAAAGGCAAGAGAATTCTTTGCCAATGACCAAATACTTAGGGCTCATTGCCTGGATGGAGCTTATCTTGTTGAAAGCGTTGATATACTTAAAAAACTCAGCCCGGTTTTACTGCATCATCATACTAACTATATTGATATCGATAAACATGCAGAAGAGGTGCCTTTGGAAGCTCAGCTTATCCATTTAGCCGACAGAATTGAAGTACTGATAAATCCGAACAGGTATATTCTGGAACAGATTGACGAGGTTGTTGATACCGTGCTCAAGTATAGAGGGTTCATGTTTAACCCCGTCTTAGTCGATGCCTTTTTGGACTTATCGGTAAAGGAATCATTCTGGCTGGATATTACCAATGAATACCAGCATTTATACGAGCATATTGATTTGCCCAGTTTGAATATAAAAATGAATGCGAAGGATATTTATCAGTTTTCTTACCTCTGCGCAAAGATCGTTGACAGGAAAAGCTCTTACACAGCTCAGCATTCCCAGCGCATTGCTGCTATTGCTGCCGCTCTGGGCAGGTTATTCAAAAT
>LFSE01000002.1 GCA_001513075.1 Clostridiales bacterium DTU074
CAGACTTGGGAAGTGGGTTACACTGGAAAAAACTAATAAGATATAATTAAATTAAATATAGTAAGAAAAAAATAAAAATATAGGGGGTATAAAGGTATGGGGAAAATTAGAGTAACAGTATGGAATGAATTCAGGCATGAGAAAAATGATCCTGAAGTAGCGAAAATTTATCCTGACGGGATTCACAATGCCATTGCTGATTTCTTGAAGGAGCAGGGACAATTCGAGGTAAGGACTGCTACTCTTGACGAACCGGAACATGGTTTGACCGATGAGGTATTACAGAATACCGATGTTATGATTTGGTGGGGGCATCTTGCCCATGAAGAAGTCAAAGACGAAATTGTTGAAAAAGTTCACAGAAGAATACTCGATGGGATGGGACTTATTGTTCTTCATTCAGGTCATGCTTCTAAGATTTTTAGAAAGATTTGCGGAACAAACAGTGAAAGGCTAAAATGGCGGGAAAGCGGCGAAAAGGAGAGATTATGGGTAATAGAGCCTGGGCATCCCATAGTAGAGGGCTTAGATGAATATATTGAAATTCCCAATGAGGAAATGTACGGAGAAAGGTTTGATATTCCGGCTCCCGACACCTTGATTTTTATTAGCTGGTTTGAGGGTGGAGAAGTGTTTCGTAGTGGCTGTTGCTATAGACGGGGCAGAGGAAAAATATTTTACTTCAGGCCAGGTCATGAGACTTTCCCCGTTTATTATCAAAAAGAGGTCCAGAGGGTTATTATCAATGCAGTAAAATGGGCAGCGCCGGTTAATGGACCGAAGCCGGTTTATGGAAACTATAAACCGCTGGAAAGCATAGATAAGAATTAACACAAAAGATGTTTCAGAGCTAATAAAAGACCTGCATTGTTGTGCTACCTTAGGGGAAGTGGCTGTACAGGCATGGATAAACAAGGATTTTTTGGACAGTTTGTACTTAACTTTTAAGAATTTGATCAAAGGAAGATGTTTAATTGGAAACAAATGCTATAGTCAGTAATTTGATGCCCAGGATGGAAAGGAATGAAAGATGGTGGATTTTAGGAGTGCGCTGAACAAACAATTGATTGTGTTTGACGGAGCTATGGGTACCATGATCCAGCGCCATGGGCTAAAGCCTGGCCAGATGCCTGAAACCTTCAATGTGCTCTGCCCTGACGTAGTTAAAGGGATCCACAGGGAGTACATACAGGCCGGAGCCGATGTGATAACTACCAACACCTTTGGTGCCAATGAACTGAAGCTCAAGGGCACCGGCTATACAGTGGAGCAGGTAATAAGCAGGGCGGTGGATTTAGCCCGTCAGGTGGCGGGTGACCGGTGGGTAGCTCTGGATATCGGACCTATCGGCCAGCTTATGGAGCCTATGGGCACTCTTTCCTTTGAGGAGGCTTATAATATGTATGCCAGGCAGGTCAGGGCGGGTGCTCAGGCCGGGACTGACCTTATTCTAATAGAAACCATAGGAGATTTATATGAAGCCAAGGCTGCCATTCTGGCGGCCAAGGAGAACAGCCACCTACCAGTGATTTGTACCATGACCTTTGAGCAGAGCGGAAGGACTTTGATGGGGGCCGATCCCAAAACTGCTGTTGTAGTACTGGAGGGCCTTGGGGTTGATGCCCTGGGGGTCAACTGTTCACTGGGGCCAGAAGAATTGCTGCCCATTGTAAAACAAATCCTGTCCTATGCTGCCGTTCCTGTCCTGGTACAGCCAAATGCAGGCCTTCCCGAGATGGTTAACGGGCAGGCGGTTTACCCGATGAAGCCTGAGCTTTTTGAGCGCTATGCCTCCGTTATGGTACAGCTGGGAGTTCGGATGATAGGAGGCTGCTGCGGAACCACTCCCGATTTCATAAGGGCTGTGAGGAAAGCGGTGAATCGTTTAGCTCCCGTATACACCTCGGTTGATAGAACTGCGGCTGTGGCCTCGGGGTCCAGAACCGTAGTACTGGATCAAGGAGTCAGGATTATCGGCGGGCGAATAAATGCCCGGCATAATGAGGATATTATGCGTGCCTTGATGAGCAATGGCTTTGGTGACCTGCTCTCGGAAGCCATAGACCAAAGAGGGCGGGGAGCGGATATACTGGCTGTTGATGTTGGGCTGCCGGACACGCTCGAGGGCAAGATTGCTGAACATGAGCTATTGCCCGGTGTGATACGTGAGATTCAGGCGGTTGTAAATTTACCTCTTGAGATCAGCAGCAGTTGTCCGGCTGCTTTGGAGGCAGGTATGAGAGCGTATAACGGCAAACCTCTTGTTCGTTGGACGGCCCGGGAGACGGCTTCAATGGAGCCCTTGCTGCCACTTGTGAAAAAGTACGGGGCTTGCATCCTGGTATCGGCTGCGGGCAAAAACGGATCACCGGACAATGCCGTAGAAGGATTCAAAGCTGCTGAAGATATTGTTGGTTTTGTACAGTCATACGGTGTGCCCAAGGAGGACATAATTGTGGATTGCGGGGTTCCCTACAAAGCAGACCGGCTCGGTGAAAATATGGAAGCTATTGAGATGATCCGATTGGTTAAGAATAAGCTAGGCCTGAAGACTGCCTTGAGTATAGAGAGGGCCTTTGCTGGTTTATCCCATAGGTACGATGAGCCTGTAGTCAGTACTTTTCTGGTTATGGCATTGGCCAATGGTTTGGATGTTCTCGTTTCGGAATCCATGTCCTCCTATCTGATGGAAACCGTTAATGCTTTTCGCTCGCTTACAATAAGGGGTGAATAAACGGTTTGTTTCCCAATGGGAATTCTGTGTCGGATTTGGATTTCCGAACGCATTAACAACAATATACAGATACCTAATGAAGGCTGTCATTAGCCGTAATCGATTATTGGGCCTCTGGGAGGAATTCTGTTTTGCAAATTTCTTCCCGGGGCCTTTTTTGTAGTCAGTTGATATATTTGCACAGGGAGGTATGTCAGAGATTATTTCGGGAAAGATCTAGATGAGGTGAGCATCTTGATACGGATATTCTGGTTGCCGGTCATACTTGCTGCTTTGCTGATTTGTATTTTAATTGTTCCGGCAGGTGGTGTGGATGCTGGGATTTGGTTCCGGCACACCCAAGGGGATAGGGAGGCAGGTTATATTAGCGATAGCGGATTGGATCTTTGCGCTGAATCCGATGCAACAACAGCCGAGCGTAATATGACGACCCATGAGGCCCACATAACGGCAGCCGGAACGGAGCAGGTATCCGCCGGGTCATCAGGCAAATATGGGAAACTCGAGAAGGGGAAAGTAGTTCTTGTAGTCCTGGACCGGATCGGTTGGAAGGATATTTATGAGGCCGATACTCCAAACATTGATCGGCTTATGGATATGGGGGCCATAGGTCTTATGACCACCAATACGGCGGGCAGTCGTTCGTGCAATAACCTGTATGTTACCATGGGGGCTGGAGCCCGGATTACCGGCTCGGCCAATTCCCCCCTTGCCTTTTCGTCCCGGGATGTCTATCAGGGGCAGAGGATAACGGATCTGTATTACCAGATAAGCGGGAAGGCTCTTCCTGATGGTGCAATAGCCAACCTTGGAATTGCCCAGGTTTATAGAAATAATCTTAACAGACCTTATCCGGTCATGATTGGAGCCCTGGGCACCGCTTTGCGGCAAGGGGGGTATTTGGTTGCAGTAGTAGGCAACAGCGATACACCGGATAAATATCGAAGATATCTCCAGTCCATGATGATGGATGATGAAGGGCTTGTGCCCGCGGGCGATGTAGGCGAATCACTTATTGCGAAGGACGGCTCACGGCCTTTTGGTATAAGGGTTGATGCCGACGCAATGGCCAGGGCGGTAGACAGGGTGTGGGATAAGGCCGATGTTATAGCTGTGGAATGGGGAGATACGCACAGGGCAGAGGATTACAGGTACAATCTTATGGATTATATGCTTGAAGTACATAGGCGAAAGGCTCTGGAGGATGGAGATGCTTTTATAGGAAGGCTTTTAAACAAGCTGGATATGGGTAGGGACCTTATCATGATAATTACGCCCCTTGGCCCTTTAAAGGAGCTACAGAACAATAACCGCCTTACCCCCATAATAATTGCGGGGAAGGGAGTGAATAAGGGATGGGCGATCTCTGCCTCCACCCATCGAGCAGGTGTGGTGACCAATCTGGATGTTGGAGGAACCATATTGAATTTCTTTGGAATATCTCCCCTCCCCGGTCAGGGTGGGGCAGCAATAAGAAGCGTATATAATGATACGGGAATTGAGGGGATTTTAGCTTTTAATCAAAGGTTGGTGGAGATCTTTAATCAGCGTTCTTTTCTCATCCGGAGCTTTGTGCTTTCCCTGATTGCGGTGGTGGGTACATCGCTGTTTGTCCTGTTTTTCAAAAACCGGTACCTGAACCTGATAAAGCCCTGCCTTCTCTTTATAATGCTTGTTCCCCATGCCTATTTGCTGCTGCCTCTGGTACACCAATCCGTCCTGGTGGGCAGCGTGCTGGTTTCCCTGTTGATAGCTCTGATATTTACGTCTTTTATATGGTATATTTTTTCTGATACGCTGGACAGAGTTCTGGTAATTTGCGTTTTATTGGTAATCCTTTTATCAGTAGATCAATGGACCGGTGCCCGGCTAATACAGGGTTCACCGTTGGGATACGACGTAATAAGCGGGGCCAGATTTTACGGGATAGGAAATGAATACATGGGAGCGCTGGTAGGAGCTGCCTGCATAGGCGGAGCCTGCATAATTGAGAAATTTGCCCGGTACGGCAGATGGGTAATCAGAGGCGTACTGCCGTGCTTGGCAATGGTTTTACTGATATTGGCCGTTCCCTGGTGGGGAGCAAATGTGGGGGGCGCTGTTACGGCTTTTGCAGCTTTTGGGGTATTGGCAATGCTGGTAATCCGACGCTCTGTTACTTGGCAACATGTAGCGGCTATGCTTGCGGTCTCGGTTATTTTCATTGGTGGGGTTTTCATCCTGGATAGTTTTAGGGCGGTTGAAAGCCAATCCCATATGGGGCAGACGGTAAAACTAGTAAAGGAAAATGGAGTGCAGGAACTGTTCAATATAGCTTACAGAAAGATATACATGAATATTCGTCTTTTCAGGTATACCATATGGACCCGGGTATTTCTGTCATCCCTTATCTCCATGGTGATCCTTTTTTACCGACCGGCGGGAATCTTTAAGGATGTCAGGGAGCGATATCCGTACCTGTTTCATGGTTTTATAAGCGGGCTGGTTGGAAGCATTACAGCCTTTCTAGTCAACGATTCGGGTATAGTGGCAGCGGCTACCTCCATGATTTATGTTGGGCTGTCGTTTATGTTGGTAATCATCCACCGTTTGCAGGAAATTATAATGGAAAAAAAGAACGCTGCTTAATAGTTGAATAGGCTGATGGACATCATCGGCCAATGTAAAGACAAAAGGGCGTTGTAAGAGCAGAGAGGAGAATGGGATGTTGGGAGCCAATGGAATTAAGGTGGCGGAGATCATACGTCAGGCCTGCGGAGGAATGAAGGAGCATTATATTACGCTGTTAAAGGGCTTGAAAGAAAGGGACTTTGACGTGCTTGCCCTGTGCAATTTCAGCCAACCCGATATGGAAGAACTCCGGGATGCGGGGGTGATGGTATACCCCCTCACAATTCCGGGAGATATACAGCCCTATCGGGATATTGAACGAGCAATAGAGATTTTTTCGGTGATAAAGAAATGCGATGTTGATGTGGTTCATTGCCATGGCTTCAAAGCAGGTGTGGTGGGAAGATTGGCAGCTTTGTTGGCCGGATGCCCGAGGATATATACCGTCCATAACTTTATACTGCCCATAGTAAAACCGGCTAGGAGGTGGGTGCTTCATAAGGCGGAGCGGATTATGTGTAAATATACCCAGGCTGTTATCACCGTATCCCACGCATTGAAGGAGGAGCTGGTTCGGAGCTGGGGGATATCCGCCGACAAGATCCATGTGGTGCATAACGGAATACCCTTTTACAAAGAACCAAACGCTGACACTGCCTGCTTTGCCATTGGTTTAAGGCGACGCCTTAACATAGGAGAGGATGCGATTCTGGTGGGGACGGCGGCACGGCTTATCCCTTCAAAGGGTATTGATTACTTTCTGGATGCCATTCCCAAGGTACTCAGGCATATCAAAAACATACACTTTGTAGTCATAGGGAGCGGACCTTACGAACAGGAGCTGAAGAAAAAGGCCGAAAGATTGCATGTTCAGGGCAATATTACCTTTCTCGGCTACGTCAACAATGTTATGGATTATATAAATGCCGTTGATATATTCGTGCTGCCCAGTCTGTCTGAAGGGTTTGGAATATCAGTGCTTGAGGCTATGGCAGCAGGAAAAGCCGTGATTGCTTCCAATGTAGGAGGAATACCCGAAATAGTTAATCATGATGACAATGGATACCTGGTGCCTCCCGGAGATGCCAGCGAGCTGGCACTGGCTATAGCATACCTGGCTGCCAATCCGCAGGTGCGCGGGGATTACGGGCGAAGAGGCTGCCGGGACGTAAGGGAGCGTTTTTCGGTGGATAAAATGGTAGACCGCACTGCAGATATCCTGCTCAGATATGCTAAAAACGGCTTGAAGTAATGGGAGCTCCTGCCCGGAAGGAGCTGTGACTGTCATAAAAACCAGATGCTGTATTTTGGTTCAGTGAGATCAAATCAAAGGCCAAAAACTGCTTGACAAGTTTGACAGGTTAAGCTATTATAATAATGCAAAGTCTGAATATGGGGCGTTAACTCAACTGGCAGAGTGCCATCTTGACGTGGTGGAAGTTACAGGTTCAAGTCCTGTACGCCCCACCAGATGAAAGGGAGGTTTTGATTAAACCTCCTATTTTTATTGCGGACCTGTTCCATTGTTTTTTATTATTTAGCTGTTATTATAATCTACAAGCATGTGGTATAATGTTATCGAAAAAGCAATTGTCATATTTTCAATATGTATAATATATTGTATGGGAGGGGTTTGTATGTACAAACAAGAGGACGTGCAGGAAGTGCGAAGGCAGTTAATACGCATGCTTACTGTGATTGGTGCTCTTTTTCTGGGGTTTCTAATTATCTCCATTGTTCTGGCCAATACCGTTAACAATAGATTGGGTATGTTCATCCTGGTCATTGGAGTATGCCTAGATATTTTTGTATGGGGTATGTACGCAAGCCCCATTCTGGCCTACTATAATTTTCTTAAGGATATTTTTAGTGGAAGAATCAGGGTTGAGTCGGGTATAGTTAAAAACGTTAATACAAAACCCGTATATAAGGACAACAAGCTCTTTTATTACGAGGTATTGATTGACGATGGAGAAGTTGAACGTCTGCTGCTTATAGACGCAAACAAACCGTTACCAGCATTTGATATAGGTAAAAAGTATGAATTTGAGGTTTTTCAGAATTATGTAGTAAATGTCCTGCAATAATTGGTAGCAGAATATAATATGGGTAAACCCTTCTAAAGTTTGTTTAGCCAAAAAACCGTTAGTCATCTGTAATGGTTTGGCTGGTGTAGCCAAGTGTATTGCCGTTTTGATCCATGTATACCGTAAAGCATTTATTATATTCATGGTTTAAAGATTTTTTTGATGGATATAGGACTATTCGCATATAGTCTCCTTTGTGGGTTATAGGCTTGCCGCTTACATCATAGAATATCAGGGCTTCCCGCTCACTGCGATGCACTGATATCTCGGTTTCTTCAAAAGCTACCTTTTCACCCCGTTTTTTCAGGTGATCGGTAGCTCTTTTAATTATTTCCAGATCGGTCATAAACAGGATGGCGGAATGACCCTCCTTCACTTCAGCGGCTTTATCTGCATCTTTATGTGGGGAAGCAACACTGTTGTTTGAAGTATATCGGGAACTGCAGCCGCTAAGAAGAAGAAAAACAATGCAAAGTGCGAAAAACGGTTTGTATCCGAGCATGGCCATGAATTACCCCTTTGCATCATATATGATTACTTTAATCATATGCCGGCCGGTTTCAAAAAAGAAGCTTTGATGTTGTAGAATAAGAATCTTTTTCGATTATCTAAGGGTTTGCAGTGCAAACATTGCAAGTATTCCTATGATAATGGTCCAAAAAATATTCTTGCTTTTGATTGCTACAGCAAAACACAGGATCGATGCAATAAGGGTGTTATTATCCAGGGAAATTGCCAGCCGGCCTTGAGGCATAAATATAGCCGGAGCAAGAAGGGCCGATAGCACGGCAACGGGAATAAATTGAAGCCATCTCCGAAAGAGAGGGGGCAGCTCAAATTTAGACAATACTACCAGAGGCAGTGCTCTTGGCAGGTATGTAACCAGGCTCATTCCTATGATGATAAGTAAAATTTTCTGTTCCATAGATTTATACTCACTCCAATGGTTGCTGCCAGCATAGTGGCTAAAATTATGTTCCATCCGTTCCCCAGCGTCATTGTCAGCAGTATTGACAACGCTCCCGAATATATTGCTACCAGGATATCCATTTTTTCTTTCATATGTATGCACAGCAGGGCTATAAACATTGCCGAAAGGGCAAAATCTATACCCCAGCGGGTGGGATCGGATATCAGGTTTCCCAGGATTCCGCCTGCAAGAGTACTTATTACCCAGGCTGCGTGGGCGACGGCGTGTAGACCCAGGAAAAAGGCTGCCGATGATTTGTGTTTCTGACAGTGGGTTATATCTACCGCATAGGTTTCATCGGTAAGTCCAAAAGATAAAATCGCCTGCAGGGATGAGGGTATATGCTTCAGGTAAGTTGAAAGGGAGGCGCTCATAAGCATGTGGCGCATGTTTATCAATAGGGTAGTCAGGATTATGGAGGCCGGGCTGACTCCTGAAGCTATCATGGCCGAGGCGATAAACTGGGAGGCGCCCGCATATACCATAAAGGACATTAGAAATATTTCGAAGGTTGATAGTCCCTGATGATTGGCCAGTATCCCAAAGGCCAGACCAATCGGGATATAGCCCAGTACAACAGGAATTGCTTTATTTACGCCGGTTATGAAGTCGCGATTCATTGGGTTACCCTCCCTTTGTTAAGCTGTCAACGCCTGTATGGTACTTACAGAACATTTTATAAGAAATGACGTGAAGGATCAATAGTAAACGACTTATGACAAATTGTTTTGAAGAATGTAATGGAAATTACCTTATTTATATTATAGCCGTTCGTGATTTTGTGGTAAAATATAAACATAAAGCTGATAATCGGGGTGGGAAAGGAAGGAACATGAGGGCAATACAAACATTTATTGCAGCTGTGCTGGTTGTTGTTCTTGCCATCAATCTGGCTGCTGTAGGACTTGTATTGACGGTTAGGACTACTTTAATGCGCCTTGACTTCTATGATAGTGTATTTCAAAAAAGCCGGTTTTACGGGCAAATAAGGCAGTGGCTTTTCAGCAGGGTGAGCACCGAACTGCCCAATGGACGGGAGGCCATTCCATATCTGGAGGAGGTATTAACTGAGAACTGGCTGAGACAGGAGCTGCTATTTTTTGGCAGGCAATTGTTTATGTTTTTGAAAGCCGAAACCGAGCAGTTGCCGATAGTGCCGGTATACAAAATGTTTGAGGAACTCGATGCCAATATGAATGATATACCCCCGGCTCAAAGGGAGAAATTAATAGATTATTGGTTTGGCGGTGTACCCGAACGGGTAAGGCTTCAGGATATCGGATGGGTTGAACCTTTCTGGCTTGCCCGTGAGCTTATCGGTGTATTTCAAAGGACTGTATGGCTGATTTTTGGTGGCCTTATATTAGTGGTTGGTTTATTCGCTTTGACTCTGCGTAATTGGAAGAACACCCTGGTTGGTCTGGGAGCTGCGCTGGCGGCAGCAGGAGGCATTATAATAGAGATTAGTCTTTTTTTAAACTGGGCAATAATGAACAGCGAGTCAGTCAGAATATGGATTACCGGAATGGGAAAGCAGATGTTTCCCCAGGATGCAATTGAATCATTGCTTAAGTACTTGCTGGATGGCTTTTTGGGTAAATGTTATCTTATAGCTTTCCTGTTTTTTGTGGTCGGTGTGCTGTTCATTCAATTCTGGTCGTCCGGGACAAGATTCAAGGTGATAAAAGGAGGATTTGATAATAAGAAATAGAATAATAATATGAGGACTATGCAAACGTTTGCATAGGTGATGATAGAATTGGAGGTTTATTTATGGGAAAACATGAGAGATTTCGATTGTTGGATTTGGATGAATTACAGGAAAAAATCAGCAAGCTGGGGCTTGAAATACCCCTGTCGGATAATCTTGGGCTTCTAGCCCGACCGGTTAAGGTGGCTGAAAAAACCATTCCCAATGCCTTGTCGGTGCATCCGATGGAAGGCTGTGATGGTACCGTAGATGGTGAGCCGGATGAGCTGACCTATAGGCGTTACAGAAGATTTGCATCAGGCGGTGCCGGCCTCCTATGGCTTGAAGCCACTGCAGTGGTGCATGAGGGAAGGGCTAACCCCCTGCAGCTATACCTTTGCCGAAAAAACAAGGATGCATTTGGAAAGCTGTTTGACACCATAGTTGAGACGGCAAGAGCCGAATTCGGTTCCAATCACGGGGTTTATACCGTTGTACAGCTTACCCATTCAGGCAGATATAGCAAGCCCGAGGGGAAGCCAGCACCCATTATTGCAACCAGGAATCCCTATTTGGGCAGAAATCTACCGGAAGACTATCCGGTAATCGATGATGAACAGCTGGAGCGGCTGGAGGATTGTTTTGTTGAGGCGGCGGTATTGGCTGGTGAGATAGGTTTTGATGCCGTGGATATAAAAGCCTGTCACGGCTATTTAAACTCCGAACTGCTATCAGCATACACGCGGGATGGAAAATACGGGGGAGGTTTTGAGAACAGAACCAGATTTCTGCTTAACATAGTTGATAAGATCAGGGATCGCTTAGGAGATGCAATAGACATTACGCTCAGGCTCAATGCATATGATGCCGTACCATATCCCTACGGATGGGGGGTGGACCGGGCTGATTACAGAAAAGCTGATTTATCCGAACCGATTAAGCTGCTCAGGATGCTTAGAGACAGGGGGATAAAGATGGTTAATATCAGCTGCGGCAATCCTTATTACAACCCTCACGTGGGACGGCCGTATGATACAGGTCCGTATATACCTCCCGAACATCCTCTGGAAGGGGTAGCAAGGATGCTGAATATCACTAAGACAATACAGCAAAGCGTGCCCGATATGGTTGTTATAGCAACGGGTTTGAGCTGGCTCCGGCAGCTATCGCCTTTTGTAGCGGCGGGAGGAATTGAAAAAGAATGGTTCGGGCTCGCCGGATATGGCCGCCAAGCCTTTGCCTATCCCCAGTTTGCCAGGGATATAGTTGAAAACGGAGCTCTGGATGCGAGGAAGTGCTGTATTGCCTGCGGAAAGTGTTCCGAGATAATGAGGGATGGAGGCAGGACGGGCTGCGTTATAAGGGATGCAGAAGTATATGCTTCCATATATAGAGCCGGAAGGGAAGGCAAGCCACCAATACAAAGCAACCGGGTGGCCGAACATGTATAGGGTGGAGAAAATAGTTTGAAGGAGCGGAAATATGACCCGGCTCGTAAAATTCGATAAAAAAGCTTTGAAGGATTAAAGGGTGAAAAAGGAAAACCAAGGGAAAGGATGTGTTGGTGTGAAATATTATGATTGTGATGTACTGGTGGTAGGAGGAGGCGGAGCGGCGCTGAGAGCTGCTACTGCTGCCAAGGAATTGGAGCCGGAGTGCAAGGTTTTTGTGGTCACCAAGGGTAAGCTGGGCACCACCGGAACAACGGCCAATTCATGCTCGGACAGGATGGCCTTTCATGCCACCCTCCCCCATACCGAACCCGGCGGGGAAGATGCATGGAAGTATCACGCCGATGATATTTACTTGCTTGGCGGGCGGGTATCGGATTATGATCTTGCGGCTATATTGGCCAAAAACTCATATGCCGCATTTGAATATCTGGATGCATTGGGAGTGCCCTTTGTTAAAAAGGACGGCAAAGCCCATCAGTTCGTTACCGACGGCTCAGAGTATGCGAGAGCCTGCTATACCGGTCCTAAAACGGCCATTCACATAGAAGAAGCCCTTGTTAGGAAGGTAAGGGAACTGGATATCAAGGTTATAGAAAACAGCATGATAGTCAGCTTGCAGGTTGAAGATGGGCAAATAACCGGCGCTATTGGAGTCAATGAAGATGAGGAAATGATGTTCTTTAGTACTCCTTCTGTTGTGCTTGGCACGGGAGGCGGGGGCGAGGTTTTTTCACAGCATGTGTATCCACCCGGAGCATCCGGCGATGGCTATGCCCTTGCCCTTAAAGCAGGAGCATCCCTTGTGAATATGGAGTTTATACAGATCGGCATAGCATCGGTGAAGACCAAGCTGAACTGTTCGGGCAGCTTTATGCGTGCCGTACCTAGGTTTATCAATGAAGATGGGGAAGAGTTTTTGGTACGGTATTTTCCTGAAGGAACATCTCTGGCATATGTTTATAACATTGTATTTGAGAAGGGGGCCAGCTGGCCGGTTTCCTGCGAGCATCCTTCCAGCCAGATAGACATAGCCGTTTTTAAGGAAACAATGAGGGACAAGCGGGTTTACCTGGACTTCTCAAAAAATCCCAGGGGCTTTTTCTTTAACCTGCTTAAAGCCGAAAACCGGGATAGATATGTTAGCGAGATAAATAACCCCATATCCGATGAACAGCGAAATTCCAGTCCTTTGGCCCGGTTAAGGGAAATAAACCCGGATTCCATCCAATGGCTAAAGGACAACGGGATTAATCTGGAAAAGGGTGAAATGATAGAGATTGCAGAATCAGCACAGCATTTCCAGGGTGGTGTAAAGATACGGGATAAGGGTGATACCGATATAAAAGGTTTGTTTGCTGCCGGAGAGTGTGCCGGCGGGCAGCATGGTGCAAACCGCCCCGGCGGGAATGCACTTCTGGATTGCCAGGTGTTCGGTAAAATTGCCGGGGAGGCGGCGGTATACCATGCCAGAAGCAGGAAGGCAGCAGGCTGGTCCGCTAAGATTCAGCCATGCGATGGCTTAAAACAGGAATGTATCCCTGCAGCTCAGGATGAGACATCGGGCAAACCCAGAATTTCCGCTGCCGAACTTAGGCGTGAAATTCAGAGCATTATGGGACGCTATGCTTCCATAGTGCGTACTGAGGAAGGGCTGGCCAAAGCATGGAAGAGCCTGGAGCAACTGGGCAAATACCATGTGGACAGGGCAGGTTTGAATATTATTGAATATTACGAATGTCTAAATCTTCCCTTGGTAGCAAAGGCAATTGTCAAGGCCTGCATGCAGCGGCCCGAAAGCAGGGGGCCCCATCTGTATTTTGAATCCGAAGAGGATTTAAGGCCGGCGGGCGGAAACCCCGACTACGAAAAATACTTTGTCATTCGTTATATGGACGGAGGATTCAATGTACAAGCCCGGACACCCGTTCGCCCGCAGGAAAGTAAGGGGGCAGAGGTTTGATTACAATAAAGGATGTGGCAAAAAGAGCGGGTGTATCCGCCAGCACCGTTTCCCGTGCCCTAAGCGGAAAGGTTCCTGTAGACAGAGAGACAAGGGATAGGGTTATGGAGGCCGTGCGTGCTCTCAACTATCGGCCGAATGTATTGGCAAAGGGCTTAAAGGAAGGCAGAACCAACACCATCGGGCTTATTATTCCCAACATATGTAATCCCATATTCCCGGCGGTTGCCCGGGGAGTGGAGGATGTGGCCAGGGAAAATGGTTTTACCGTGGTGCTGTGCAATACCGATGAGGATATGGATATGGAAAGAAGTTATGTGGAAAAGTTGCAAAATCGATGGGTTGACGGACTGATATTTGCTACAGCCAGGGAGGAGAGCGAGCATATATTAAAACTAAAGCAACAGGCTTTTCCGGTGGTGCTGGTGGCAAGACATATGGGGGCGGCGGTTGATGCGGTTGTTGTGGATAATTATAGCTCATCCGTTGAAGCCGTTGATTATCTGATAAAAACCGGTCATAAAAAGATCTGTATCGTTGTTGGAGATCGGGATTTGATGCTATACAGAGAGCGATTTGAAGGGTACAGGCATGCCTTGGAATCGGCCGGTCTTCCCCTTTACCACGCAATGGTGCTGGATGTATCGGGCAGGGATGATAACGGCTATGATGCGATTAAAAGCATGCTTGAAAGGGGTATAATCCCGGATGCGATTTTTGCTACCAGCGATCCCAGAGCAATTGGGGCTATACGGGCCATCAAGGATTGCGGTCTTAGGGTTCCGGATGACATATCCGTAATAGGGTTTGATGATCTGGATATCAGCTTGTATATCGATCCGCCTCTGACTACCGTTTCCCAGCCTTTATATGAAATGGGCAGGGAAGCAGCCCGGAAGCTTATAAACTTGATCAACGGGGACAAAGATGAAAAGCCTCAAATTACGATTATGGAGACAAGGCTTGTTAAAAGAAAATCCGTTAAACAACGATTATAACAGAAAAGATGAATATATGAAAGGTGATGTATATTATGAAGAGCAGGGCAATGGTTTTAACAAATTTTAACCGTCCCCTTGAGCTTAGGGAGTTTCCCGTTTCAAGGCTTGAAGAGGGCCAGGTATTGGTTAAAATCAGGGCAGCCGGCATTTGTGGTTCCGATGTTCACATGTGGAAGGGTGAAGACCCCAGGACTCCTCTTCCAATTATACTGGGCCATGAGGGTGTGGGAAGGGTAGTCGATATAAAAGGCAAGCGATATACGGTAGATGGGAAGCAGATCAAAGAGGGTGATTTCATTCTGTGGAACCGTGGGATTAGTTGTAACATGTGTTATTATTGCAAGGTTTTGAGGGAACCTTCCCTGTGCCGGAACAGAAAGGTATACGGTATCAATATGTCGTGCAGCGAGCCCCCTTATTTAAACGGTTGTTACTCCGAATACATCCTTTTAACCGCCGATACCGATATATTTAAGATACCGGAGGATATTGATGCTGCTGTAATGGTTTCTTCTTCATGTTCGGGAGCTACAATAGCCCATGGTTTTGATATGATTAATCTGAAGGTGGGGGACACGGTGGTCGTTCAGGGTCCGGGTCCTCTGGGGGTTTACGCAGTGGCCTTTGCCAAAAAGCTTGGTGCCTCCGAGGTGGTGGTTATAGGAGGTTCTCCTTCACGGCTTGATATATGTAGAGAAATGGGGGCTATAACACTGAACCGCCATGATACCACAGTTGAAGAAAGAAGGGAGTTCATCATGGAAATGACCGGAGGCAGGGGAGCCGATGTTGTGGTTGAAGCGGTGGGTTCTAAAGGTGCTGTAGAAGAAGGGATCAAGCTTTTAAGACCAAATGGGGTTTATCTTTCAACAGGCTTTGCCCAGCCTGCGGGCTTGGAACAGATTGATTTTTACCTGGATGTGGTAAGCAAGAATATTTGCATTCAGGGAGTGTGGGTAAGCGATACCAGGCATACCTGGCAGGTTATTAACCTTGTGCTGGATAAGCCGGATGCATTCAGCAAAATGATTACACACCGCTTCAGACTGGATGAAGCCAACGATGCCTTGGCGGTTATGGCCAATCGCCAGGCGCTGAAAGCTGTCATTGAAATGCAGTAAATTTTGACTTTTCCAACCTTTGCATGTATTCGCAGGAAAGGATCCGTGAATAATTAATTATAGCAGATGTCGGGACAACTTACATGCAAAGGAGAGTTGGGATGTCAAACATAGAAGAGCTTATGCAGCATGCCAGAGAAACGGCAAAAAATCACAGGTTGAGAAAAGGAGCAGTATTATCCCGCCATATATTTCCCGGGATCGATGAGGATATTGAAATTCTGTTAGAAGCATATAAAACCACAAATGAAGTGGTGAAGGCAAAGGGTTATATCGTTCCTGCTGCTGAATGGCTGCTGGATAACTTCTATATGGTTGAAGAACATATAAAGGAGATCCAGCATAGTTTCAGCCAAAAATATTATAAGGACCTTCCCATTCTGGAAACCGGAAGGCATAGGGGATTGCCGAGGGTATACGGCATTATTGAAGAAATGCTGTCATATACAGACGCCAGGCTGGATGACGAGCAAATAAAGGCATTCATATCCGAATACCAGTCGATAACTCCTCTGACCACCCGTGAGCTCTGGGTTGTCCCTATTATGATAAGAATTGCACTTATAAAGAAGATACGTGATATTGCATTGCATATAGTGGAATCCCAGAACCACAAAAAGGAGGCGGAAAAATGGGCTGAGCGGCTGCTGAACATCCTGGAGGATTCGGAGCAGGATATTCAGCAGCTTATCAGGGAACACGACGCTGCCATTGACGCAATGGTGCCTGCCTATGCCGAGCGTTTGCTTCAATGCCTTCGGGAGCATGGCAGAGATGCCGCTCCCATTATTCGTTGGGTGGATGGAAAGCTGGCGCTTCAGGGAACAAATGCCGATGAGATAATACAGCTGGAACACCAGCAGCAGGCGGCATATAAGGTTTCCATAGGCAATGCTATTACATCCTTGCGGTTTTTATCCGGCCTTAAGTGGGAGGAGCTGTTTGAAGAGCTAAGCGTTGTCGAACGGATATTAAACCAAGATCCCCAGGGAATCTATCCCAGGATGGAATTCGCATCCCGTAACTATTATCGCCGTCAGATCGAAAGGCTGGCTAGTGAAGCAAATATAAGCGAATGCGAGGTTGCGCAGGCTGCTGTAGAGTGTGCCAGAGAGTTTGGTGACAATCCTCGTAGCGAGGCCCGGCACAGGCATGTGGGTTATTATATCATTGGAGAGGGGAGGAAACAGCTTGAAATAAGGCTGAATATCAGGAAGGGTTTAAGAGCAAAGCTTAAGCAACAAGCAATGGATCATCCTTATGTAACCTATTTTGGTGGTGGCTTGTTGATTGCCGTTGTGCTGCTCGCATTTTGTTATACTATTATACATAAAACCACTGGACTGACCGGAATGGCAGATATTTTGATGGTCGGTTTTGTTGCCCTTATTCCCATTGTCAGCCTGGCTACAGGTTTGCTGAACCGGTTTGTTACGCGACTGTTTTCTCCTTCCCATCTTCCCAAGCTGGAATTAAAGGATGGTATTCCTTCCGAACTTCGTACCATAGTTATAATTCCCACTCTATTGTCCAGTGAGAAAAGGGTAAGAGAACTGGTTGAGCAGATGGAAGTTTTCTATCTTGCCAATCAGGAGGACAACCTGCATTTTGCCCTTGTGGGTGATTTTAAGGATTCACCCAACCAACATGAGCCTGAGGACGAACGGATCGTTGAGACGGCTGTAAAGGCCATTGAGGACCTGAATTCCCGTTACAGCAGCGACCGAAAGGACATCTTTTTCTACTTCCATCGGTACCGCCAGTGGAACCCGAGGCAGAAGTCCTGGATGGGTTGGGAGAGAAAAAGAGGTGCCATACTGGAATTTAATCGCCTTCTTAAGGGCAGGGATGATACGAGTTATTATGTAAAAGTAGGGGATCTGTCGGTACTTAGCTCCGTCAGGTTTGTTATTACCATTGACGCTGATACCCAATTGCCCAGGGATACTGCAAAAAGGCTGATAGGGACGTTGGCCCACCCTCTCAACCGTCCCTCTTTGGACCCTTTTTCAACCAGGGTTGAAGAGGGTTACGGGCTGCTTCAGCCCAGAATAGGAGTGGCTGTGGATAGTGCCAATCGTTCCTTTTTTGCACTGACCTTTTCCGGGCAAAGCGGTATCGATCCGTATACCACTGCGGTTTCGGATGTTTACCAGGACCTGTTTGGAGAAGGAATATTTACCGGCAAGGGAATTTACGATCTGGATGCATTCCACAGGGTGCTGGATGAGGCCATTCCCGATAATTCAATATTGAGCCACGACTTGCTTGAAGGTTCTTATGTCAGAGCCGGGCTGGTTACCGATATCGAACTTGTTGACGGCTACCCCTCAAACTATGTGGCATACGCCATGAGGCTGCACAGATGGGTTCGGGGTGATTGGCAGCTTATTCCATGGCTGTGTTCCCATGTGAAAAATACTAAGGGGAAAAGAGTTACCAACCCGATTAAAGCCATATCTAAGTGGATGATAATTGATAATATGAGGCGCAGCTTGTTGCCGCCTTCCATATTTTTGGTGTTGATGCTGGGAATGACGGTATTGCCCGGACCGGTTTGGTTATGGATCGGGCTGGCCTTCTTTACCCTTTCATTTCCCCTTGTCATGGATGTGGTGGGTAATTTTCTGGCTGCCGGCAGGAGGGAATATGCAGCCGCGAAAATTTCCGATATGCTTTTTGAAGCCAAAAACCTATGGTGGCAGATAGTCCTGTCCTTTGTCTTTCTTGCACACCAGGCATATCTGATGGTTGACGCAGTTATACGCACACTTTTCAGGGTGCTGTTCACCCAAAAGAATATGCTGGAATGGGTGACAGCCGCCGATGCCGAAAGGGGTTTCCGGGGAATCCTTTCCGATTTCTGGCGAAAGATGCGTTCTGCCGTAATAATAGCTGTTTTGTTCCTGGTTTGGGTTGCATATTTTAATCCTTATTACCGGCTTCCGGCTGCCATATTTGCATTGATATGGGCTTTTTCCCCGTATATTGCGTATCACATCAGTATGCCCAAGAAAAGGCAGCTTCCGGATTTATCTCAGGAACAGATATTAAAGCTTAGATTTATTGCCAGGAAGACCTGGCGGTATTTTGAAGATTTTGTAGGTTCTGTTGATAATTGGTTGCCACCTGACAATCACCAGGAAGAACCGCCGGTTGGGACGGCTCACAGGACTTCACCTACCAATATAGGCTTGTATCTGACATCGGTTCTGGCAGCCCGGGATCTTGGCTATATAGGGACGCTGGAAGCCGTTGAGCGTTTCGAACGTACCATTGCAACAATGGAAAGGATGGAACGGTATAAAGGACATTTCTATAACTGGTACAACACCTGCACCCTGCAGCCCTGTAAGCCCCGGCTGATTTCCTCGGTGGACAGCGGCAATCTTGTGGGTTATTTGATCGTGATAAAGCAGGGAATAAATGATCTTTTGACACGACCAATGGTTGGAAGGGAAATGCTGCTGGGGCTCAGGGACACCTGCGCGGTATACAAAAACGGGACACCCAGGGAGAAACAGCTGGAAAAAATGATTTCCATGCTGCTCGACAAAGATCGAATGGGACTTATTGAATGGAACAATATTCTGCAATATGCAAAAAACAACATGAAAAGCGCGGACAGGAATATACTGCCTTTTATCAGAGAGATTGAAGAGCTGATACCCTGGCTGACGCTGCTTGTTGGTATGCCTGGAGAATTGAGAGGTCAAAACGGCAACGGTTCGGAAGCGGCAGCCAAGCTGAATAACCTGATAGATAAGCTTGACGGCTCATTTTCAATAAAATGGATGCTTGACAACTATTCCTATATTTTAGATGTTTTATCGGAGGTCATGATAGCTTTCCGCCAAAAGCGGAATTCGGGTATGAATCATAAAAGGATAATGGAATGGCTGAAAGAGTTTGAACTGGCTATAGCAAAGTCCCATGCGTCCATCAAAGCTTTTGCCAATCGCTGCAGTCAGCTGAATTCCCGTATTGAAAGGCTTATCCGCGAAACCGATTTCAAGGCTGTATACGATTCGAAGATGGAACTTTTTTCCGTGGGATACGATATTGAGCGGGATAGGCTGATAAAGAGCTATTATGATCTGCTGGCCTCCGAAGCCAGGCAGGCAAGTTTTGTTGCCATTGCAAAAGGGGATATCCCGCAGAAGCACTGGTTCCGGCTGGGCAGGGCATTGACCATGGTGGAGGATTTGAAGGTGCTCCTTTCCTGGAGTGGCACAATGTTCGAATATATGATGCCGCTTCTGATTATGAAGAATTATGAGTATACCCTCCTGGATGAGACGTATACGGCTGTGGTTGCTGCTCAGATGCAGTATGGAGAGCAACGGCGTGTTCCCTGGGGGGTATCCGAATCCGGCTTTTATGCATTCGATCTGCATTTAAACTATCAATATAAAGCCTTCGGGGTTCCCAAACTGGGATTAAAACGGGGTTTGGTAAACGATATGGTGGTGGCACCCTATGCCACCGCACTGGCGTTGCCCGTCAATCCGGCAGCAGCGGTTAAGAATCTGGAAATGCTCATTGCCGAAGGTGCCGATGGCGAATACGGCTTATATGAGGCAATTGACTATACCCCGGAACGCCTGCCGCAGAAAAAAAGACGGATGCTGGTAAAGAGCTTTATGGCTCATCATCAGGGCATGATTTTGCTGGCCCTTAACAACTTTTTAAATGATAATATTATGCAGAACAGATTCCATTCTGCACCTATGGTGAAGGCTACCGAACTGCTCCTGCAGGAGAGAACCCCGAAGAAGGAAATATTCCTGAAGGAACACACCGAAAAGGTAATGGATGTTGATACCGAAAAAGTGAGGTATCATCAAATACGTCCCAGAAGGCGTTTTTCAACTCCCAATACCGATGTGCCGGAAGTACATCTGCTATCCAATGGAAACTATTCTGCCATGCTTACCAACAGTGGTGGAGGGTTCAGCCAGGTTCACGGCACCATCATTAACCGATGGAGGGAGGACTTTACCCGTGAGGATCACGGCATGTTTTTCTATATAAAAAATTTAAACTCGAATGAGTTTTGGTCGGCCACCTATAACCCAACAAAAGTTGTTCCCAGCGATTACCGTGTGGTTTTTGAGCCGGATCATGCCGTTTATTTAAGAAGGGACGGTAACATAGAAACTCTTACCGAGGTGGCGGTATCCACCGAGCATAATGCTGAGGTGCGGCGGGTCAGCCTTACAAACCATAGCCAGCACGGGCGGGTTCTTGAGGTAACCAGCTATTTTGAACCGGTACTGTCTTCATTGGCCGATGATATGGCTCACCGCGCCTTCAACAACCTTTTTGTGGAGACCGAGTTTATCCCTGATTACAGTGCTTTGCTGGTTAAGCGGAGGCCCAGACGGGTGCAGCAAAAACCCATATGGCTTGTGCATACCTATGTCCTGGAAGGAGAAGCCATTGGAGAGCCTCAGTATGAGACCGACCGAAGCCGTTTTATCGGCAGGGGCAGGACTCTGGAATTTCCGCAGGTTATGGAAGCAGAACACCCACTTTCCAATACGGTGGGGGTTGTGCTGGATCCCATCGTCAGCTTACGGCAGAGGATAGCCATTCCCCCCGGAAAAACAGCCAGGCTTTCCTTCGTGGTTGGCGTGGCGGAAAGCAGGGAAGCCGCCATTGCTTTGGCCAGAGAATACAGAAATGCCACCGTAACCTCCAGAGTGTTTGAGCTGGCGTGGACCCACAGTCAAGTTGAGATGCGTTATCTAAATATAGCGGCGGGACAGATCAATTTGTACCAGCGGTTGGCCAGTCATATAATCTATTCAACCCCGCTGCAAAGAAATAAAGAGGAGTTTATCAGGCAGAACCGGAAGGGGCAGTCAGCTCTATGGGCTTATGGGATTTCGGGAGATCTTCCCATTGTGCTTGTTGAGGTGAGCAGGATCGAACATATGGAGCTTGTTAAGCAGGTACTGACTGCCCATGAATACTGGCGTCTAAAAGGGCTTAATGCGGATCTGGTGCTGTTGAACGAATATGGCAGCAGCTATGAACAGCCGGTACAGGAACGGCTTCAGGATTTGGTAATGGTAAGCCATGCCAGAGATCTGCAAAACAGGCCGGGAGGGGTATATATATTGCAGGGCAGCCTCATGTCCGACGAGGACAAAACTCTTTTAAAAGCGGTTGCTCGATTGGTTTTGGTTGGCGACGCAGGAAGCATAGCCTCCCAGCTTAAATCTGACGAGCCAAAGGAAGCCCTGCCACCTCCTGTTACTGTTACGGTCCAGCCCATAGCCGAACAGCATACGCTAAACACCGAAGAAGACGATGAACTTGTGTTTTTTAACGGTATAGGTGGATTTACCCGGGATGGACGGGAATATGTCATTAAAATAGATTACGAGAATGCTACTCCTGTGCCTTGGAGCAACATCATTTCAAATCCCAGGTTTGGATTTTTGATCACCGAATCGGGAGGAGGATATACATGGAGCGGAAACAGCCGGCAGAACAAGCTGACCCCGTGGTCCAATGATCCGGTGACCGATCCCCAGGGTGAAGTGATGTATATCAGGGATGAGGATACCGGAGAATTCTGGAGTATAACCCCTCTGCCCATCAAGGGACCGCATTCCTATAAGGTTCGCCACGGGCAGGGTTATACTATATTTACCCACACCAGTCATGGACTGTCGCAAAGCCTTGAGATGTTCGTACCATTGCAAGATCCGGTAAAGATATCCCGCGTTGTCATCAGAAATGAATCCAAGTGGAGTAAAAGACTTACTCTGACTTATTATGTGGAATGGGTACTGGGAGTTCAACGTGAAGACGGAAGCCGATTTATTGTCACCGGAATGGATCCTCAAACGGGAACTCTGCTGGCCAGAAACAATTATAATGAGGACTATCCTAACAGAGTTGCTTTTATGCATGTTAATCTTCCCATAGCGTCATATACCGGAGACAGAACCGAATTTATAGGCCGGAACGGTACCCTGAATAGACCAGCAGCTCTTGGCCGAATAGGTCTCTCGGGAAGGGTGGGGGCGGGATACGATCCCTGCGGTGCTGTGCAGGTAAGAATTGATATAGAGCCTGGTGAACAAAAGGAAATAATCTGTCTGCTGGGCCAGGGAGATGGAATTGAAAATGTGCGTGAGCTAATCCGTTCATATAGCGATGCCGCTAAAGCAGGGGAAGCGTTGAGGGCGGTCAAAAAATTCTGGGACAGGACCCTTGAAGTCGTACAGGTCAGCACTCCAGATCCTTCCATGGATCTGCTGCTTAACAGATGGTTGATATATCAGGCGCTGGCATGCAGGATGTGGGCCAGAACCAGCTTTTATCAGGCAGGAGGTGCTTATGGCTTTAGGGATCAGCTTCAGGATTCCATGGCATTGGTTTACAGCCTGCCGGAACTTGTAAGGCAGCATATTATTGAAGCCAGTGCACATCAGTTCATTGAGGGAGATGTGCAGCACTGGTGGCACATGCCTTATAAGGGGGTTCGCACCCGAATGTCCGATGACCTGTTGTTTTTGCCCTTTGTGGTGGCAGATTATATCCGGATTACCGGCGATTGGAGCGTGTTGGATGAAGAGGTCTATTTCCTCGAAGATGAGCCATTGGCACCTCATGAGATGGAGCGCTACAGCGTACCGCACATCTCAGAGAGCAAGGCTTCCGTCTATGAACACTGCATACGGGCAATAGAACGCGCGTGTCAGTTCGGCCCCCATGGCTTGCCGCTCATAGGTACGGGGGACTGGAACGACGGTATGGACAATATAGGCAAAGAAGGCAGAGGCGAAAGCGTGTGGCTGGGCTGGTTCCTGTACACAACATTGCAACGCTTTATACCCATATGTGTAGCAAGAGGTGATGATAGTGCTGAAAGATACAGAGACACGGCCTGCGGTATCCTTGAAGCCATTGAAAAGCATGGATGGGATGGAGGATGGTACAGGAGGGCTTACTTCGATAACGGAACGCCCCTGGGTTCGGAGCAAAATGACGAGTGTCAGATAGATTCGATATCCCAATCCTGGGCGGTCATATCGGAGGCTGCAAACCCCAACCGGGTTCGCGAGGCCATGAGGGCTTTGGAGCATTATCTGATTAGTCGTGAAGACGGCATTATTCGACTGTTTACCCCGCCGTTTGATAAAACCCATCTTGAACCGGGATATATCAAAGGGTATGTTCCTGGAGTGAGAGAAAACGGCGGGCAATATACCCATGCGGCGGCGTGGGTGATTATGGCATTTGCCAAGCTGGGGGTCGGGAACAAGGCTGCGGAACTGTTTAACTTGATCAATCCAATAAACCACGGGCGTACCTGGATTGAGTTGTCAAGGTATAAGGTAGAGCCTTATGTAATAGCAGCCGATGTTTATTCAGCGCCGCTGCATGCGGGCAGAGGGGGATGGACATGGTATACCGGTTCGGCGGCCTGGATGTACAGGGTCGGGCTTGAACACATACTTGGCTTTAAGCTGGAAGGCGATTGCTTGCTTGTGGACCCATGTATACCCCAATGGTGGAATAAATTTGAGATCTGCTATAATTACAAAAGCAGCACATATCATATTGTGGTGGACAATCCACAGGGGGTGAGCAAGGGTGTCAGAACCGTGTTGCTTGATGGGCAGAAGTTACCCGATGGAAAAATTCGTCTTGCGGACGACGGCATACGCCATGAGGTGCGTGTCATAATGGGGACCGGTACATGATTGCCGGTCCTTTCATTTGGAGTCTATACTCAACTTTTAATTCTCACTCTTTAATGGAAACTAGATATGCAGATAATTGGCTTTATGAATAATTGCTATTTAGTTTACCAATACTAATAATGTTTACTATTTAGTTTATAGTAGTCAAAATTGATAGCAATGGAGGGAAAATTAGTGAGAAAACTATCTGAGGCAGAACTATTAATGCTTACAGAGTTGCTAAAGATGGAAGCTGAGGGGCTCGCAACAGCCAGAGCGACCCATATGTTAATTGAAGACAGCGATTTAAAAAAATCTGCAGAAGCGGGTATAATGGCAGCGGAAGCAAGAATAAAAGGAATGCAGCAATTTATTAATGAGAATCAAGTTTTAGAGACCGGGGAGGTAAATTAAATGGGATTAAAAGAGGTGTTAGGCCAGAAAGTGACGAATTTATCTGATGAAACTATTGCGAATAACACTTTAACTGTGAAAGCTTCGGCTGCAAGCGCATACCTAGCAGCAACGCTTAAAGCGATAACGCCTGAGTTGAGGCAATTGTTTAGTGCAAACTTAACACAAATAATTGGTGAACATACAGCATTAACGCAATTGGCTGCAAATAAAGGATGGTTGAATCCGTATGAAAAGCCAGAAAATCAGTTATTTCAAACATTTAATCAATCAAAAGAAATTTTGGACACCCATATAACTGAGTAATGCAAGAGAGCTGCAAAAGCTCTCTTTTTTTGTTAACAAACGTCAGCGGCTCAAAATGGTATAAATGTGGCAAAATTGAAACTAGATCATCTCTTTTTCACAGCCAGATTATATCCGTCGGGCTGAATTTTTTGTTTAGCATATTGTAATATTGTATTGCCAGAAATCTTTTTAACAGTGGATATACCGGACGACCAATATTGGTAATTCGGTTTTAATTTTAGCAGAATTTCAGTTATAATAAGAAATTGATGAAGCAAGGATAAAAAGATAAGGAGATGATGGGATGTATCTGGCTACCTTTAAAATAGGGGACAAAGAAGATTGGGGCATTGTAAGGCCTGAACTGGGGCTGGTATGCCCTTCAGGAGTTTGGCTGGGTGAAAGTGCGCTGGCAAACCTTCTTGAGTTTATACGGCTGTCTCATGATGAAGAAAAAGCGTTTTGGTGTGAAATGCCTTTGCCTGACCAACGATGGCTTACCATAGATGATGTAGAATTGCTGGCTCCCCTCCCCAGGCCGGTTCGTAATATATTCTGCGTCGGGAAAAACTATCTGGATCACATTGAAGAGCTGAATAAGGACAAGGATATATCAGGAGCCGATACCCAGTACCCGCATTATTTCACCAAAGCCACCCATACCGTTACGGGACCGTTTGCCGATATTTCTCTGCATTCGAATATTACTTCACTGGTGGATTATGAAGCCGAGCTGGCAGTGGTAATAGGCAAAAGAGGTATCAATATTCCTGAAGACAAGGCAATGGATTATGTGTTCGGTTATACCATCATAAATGACGTTACGGCCAGAGACCTGCAGCGAAATCACAACCAGTGGTTTAAGGGCAAGAGCCTGGATGGATTTTGTCCCGTGGGACCCTGGATCGTGACCAGGGATGAGATCGGGCAGCCGGTTGAGCTCAACATATCCAGCCGGGTAAATGGGGAGCTGCGCCAGAGCTCCAATACCCGTAATATGATATTCAGCATTCCTGAGCTCATAAGCATCCTTTCCCAGGGGCTCACCCTGGAACCCGGGGACATCCTGGCCACCGGTACGCCTGCAGGGGTTGGCATGGGATTTGAACCGCCTAAACTTTTGAAGGCCGGCGATGTGGTGAGGATTGAGATTGAGAAGATAGGTTATATTGAGAACAGATTTATCGAATAGGATATTGGGTAATAGGACAAACGCCTCCAGTAATATCTTTTCTACAAGAGAATGTTGCTGGAGGTTTGAAAATATTATGAAGGTCATATTTATTACCAGACGGTGGTTAATCCTATTTTGGATATTGCTGGGCATAGCCCTGTTCCTGCTGTGTGCCATAAAATTAAAGGAGGATAGGTCTATCTCCGCCGTATTTGGCTCTCCGATAACATCAGGAATCATCGTGATTGATGCGGGACACGGAGGATTTGATCCGGGTGCGGTAAGCGACAGCGGTACACGGGAGGACGAGATCAATCTGAAGATAGCCAATAAGTTGAAAAAATATCTGGAAAATGAAGGGGCTAAGGTTATAATGACACGGGAAAGCGATGCGGCGCTGGGCAGAACAAAAAGGGAGGATATGAGCAAACGGGTTGAAATTATAAAAAACAGTGATGCCGATATTGTGGTGAGCATCCATCTCAACAAGTTTCCGCAGTCGAAATATTATGGTGCTCAGACCTTCTATATGGCTGGAAGTGAAGAAGGACAAAAATTGGCCCAATGTATTCAATCCCGGCTTATAGACGTATTGAACCGGGGCAATACCAGGCAGATCAAGGCGGTAAATGATCTGCTTATACTTAAGGCCGGCCAGGCTCCCAGCGTTGTGGTGGAATGCGGTTTTCTGTCCAATCCTCAGGAGGAGAAACTGCTTAAGGATGATGGGTATCAGGAGCAGGTAGCCTGGGCCATATACTGCGGTATTGTTGATTATTTTGCACAGCAATAGCTCTTTAATGACATAATTTATGTGAGGCCTGAATTCTTTTTGGTTCAAGCAATTAATGTCTGAACGACGCATGCTTAATAAAATTTTATTTTTTGTATTGACATTAACGTAACGTCAAGGTCTATAATGTGAACATCGAGGAGGTGTGATATGGAATATACCGTACATGAATTGGCAGAGTTAGCGGGGATAACTGCCAGAACCATCAGATATTATGATGAAATTGGACTTCTTAAGCCAGCCAGGATAAATTCATCGGGGTATCGCATATACCGGGGTGCGGAAGTTGACAGGCTGCAGCAGATAATGTTTTACCGCGAACTTGGTGTAAGCCTGAATGATATCAAAAACATCATGAACTCTCCGTTGTTCAACAGAGTAGAAGCCCTGAAGGAGCACCGTGCCAGGCTTATCGATGAGAAAAAGCGCTTGGAAGTGTTGATTGCCAATGTTGAAAAAACCATTGCAATGCTGGAAGGGAGGATAATTATGACTGACAGGGAAAAATTCGAAGGTTTTAAACAAAAAATGATTGAGGAGAACGAGCTGGAATACGGCAAAGAAGCAAGGGAGAAGTACGGCGACAAGGCGGTGGATGCATCAAATAGGAAGTTGATGAATATGACTGAAGAGGAATATGCTGCTTTGATGAAATTAACAAATGAGCTTAATGAAACCTTAAAAGCGGCATATGAGACGGGCGATCCCGGAAGCGAACTGGCTCAGAAAGCGTGTGATCTGCACAGGCAGTGACTTATGTTCTTCTGGGGCAGCTATTCCAAAGAGGCCCACATGGGACTTGCACAGATGTATGTGGACGATGAGAGGTTTAAGGCATACTACGATAAGATTGTTCCGGGATGTGCCGAGTTTCTGCGTGATGCAATGAAGATATACACCGGGATAAAGGAATAATACTATTGATTTGGACAGCCTTCCTGCCGACTATGGCAGGGGGCTTTTTTGCTTTTATTGATATTGAAGCAGGGGCATGGGATGTGATAGTCTTATGTTGGAGCTTGCGGTTGACAGGGGTGTTCCATCCAGCCATGTTTTTATGGATCATGCCGGTTTTTCAACATATGAAAGCTTATCTTGGAAAACCCATTCCCATAGACGGGATGGCGATTCAACAAACGATTAGTGCAACAAAACTTTCCAACAATCGTCCAAGATAATAAAAGCTACTTTGATGAGGAGGGGTTATTGTGAAAATTCGAGCTCTTGTCATGGCACTGTTGGCAACGGCATTGCTTATTCTGTCATCCTGCGGCGGTACCGGAAACAACGGTGCTGGCAGCAAAGATGAGGTGAGTTTTAGGGCTACTGTCCTTGAAAACAACGGTTCAAATCTGCTGGTGGAACCTGAAGAAGGCTCCGCGGAGCTTCGCTCTGCTGATAAGATTTCGGTACATGTAAGCGATGATGTGAAGTTATTTGATTCTCAGGATAAGGGAATTAATATTGATGCAATAGAAGCAGGGGATAAGGTTCAAATCTTCTATAACGGTCTAATTGCAGAGAGCTATCCTGCTCAGATCAACAAATGCTACAAGATTGTGCTAATGGACTGATTCTAAAATCTTCCGTAGCAAGTATTTCATTGTTTGCCGGATTTTTTCCTGTCTATATTATTGATGTCATATATGTGGAGCCAGGCATTATTATTGTTTGCCTGGCTACATATATTTTTGATGGGGTTTTATGAAAATGGGAATGCCGGAGCCATGCTGAAAAATAGGATATAGTCAATTGAATGAATATAATATATAATGTAATAAAAGATTGTCGCATTCTTTCAGGAATGCTGAATAACTTACATACTGACATGCTTCAATTTGTCGTAAAGAGATTTTCTGAGTAAAATGATAAAAAATTTAGCTTAATTACAATGGTAGATATAAATAAGCCGTTATAAGACAGAGTGAAAAGTTGCAGGCGAGCTTATTCGCAGGAGGATGGAACAAATATGGAAAAAGCTGTAATATTCGGAGCAGGAAATATTGGCAGGGGATTTATAGGGCAGCTGTTTAGCGAGTCGGGTTACGAAGTAGTCTTTGTTGATATCAATCCGGTTATAATTGATTCTTTAAACAGGGATGGCGGGTATCCTATCAGGATTGTTGCCGATGATGAATATACTGAAGTGATGGTTAAGAATGTCCGCGGTGTAAGGGCTGATGATACAGCAGGCGTAATCGAAGAAATAGCATCTGCCCATATTATGGCAACTGCGGTGGGGGTTGGCGCCCTTCCCAAGATTGCCAGACCGATTGCCCTGGGACTCAAAAAGCGATGGGAATTTGGCAATTTTTCGCCTTTAAACATAGTTATTTGTGAAAACCTCATTAATGCGGATGACCACCTTGCCAGGCTGATAGAGCAGGAGCTTCAGGCTGATGAAATCGGATGCTTTAAGGATACGGTCGGCTTGGTTGAAGCATCCATAGGGAGAATGGTGCCTGTTATAACTGAGGCAATGCAGGAGGGAAATCCGTTAAGAGTTTGGGTTGAACCATATTGTGAGTTGCCGGTGGACAAGGCAGGCTTTAAGGGGCAGATTCCTCTGATAAAGAACATGTTACCCTTTGAACCATTTGATTTTTTTATACAGCGGAAATTGTTCATGCACAATATGGGCCATGCTATAACTGCCTATCTGGGATATCTGTATAACAGGGTTTACATATGGGAAGCCATCAGATTGCCTATTGTTAAGCTCTTTGCGTTAAGAGCCCTTGTTGATTCTGCAGCAGCACTGTCCAGGGAGCATAACGTTCCTATGCAGCAGTTGGTGGAGCATGCCGAGGATCTATTGTACCGGTTTGGGAATAGGCTGTTGGGGGATACGGTTGATAGGGTTGGCAGGGATCCTGCGAGAAAGCTTTCTGAAAATGACAGGTTGGTAGGAGCTGCAAGATTGTGCATAAAACATGGAATTAAGCCTGTATATATGGCTTTGGGCATTGCTGCCGGCATAATGTTTGCACCTGCGGGTGATGATGGGGCGCAAAAGGTACAGGACATTCTGAACCAAAAGGGTATAGACGGTGTGCTGAGGGATCTATGCCGGTTGACCGATGCTCTTGAACCCTTTGCCGGGATGACAAAGGAGTTTTATCAGATGCTCAGGGCAGGAACGGATTTTTATAAAATCCTTGAAACTGCCGAAAGGATGAAACGGATTTGACGGAAGAATTTTGAGCCAAGCCGGAATTGGGAATTGTGTTAATTAATAATAAGCAGAAGCCCGGAATTCGTTGATTAGGGCTAATATGTAAATAGGAGTGAGGATGTATTATGAGGAATATCAGATTAAGCTGGAATGACTATTACGACAAAGTTTACGCCTGCTGGCTGGGTAAGAATTGCGGCGGAACCCTGGGCACGCCCTTGGAACGAATGTATGGCAGTGAAGAAATGTTCGATGTATGGTGGTATCCACAGCTTCAGGAGGGTGGCATGCCCAATGATGACCTGGAGATACAGCTTATATGGCTGAAGGCATTGGAGGAACTGGGTCCCGATATAACAGCCCGGGATTTGGCTGAGTACTGGCTGGATTGTATCCAGTACAATTTTGACGAGTACGGGCTGCACAAGACCAACTTGCGCCTGGGTTTACTGCCTCCGATATCGGGCTACTATAACAACTGGTTCAAGAACTGCATGGGTTGCCCTATACGGTCCGAGATATGGGCATGTATTGCACCGGGACGGCCCGATTTGGCTGCTAAATATGCCTATCAGGATGCCATAGTTGATCACGCCGGCGGGGAATCGGTATACGGAGAGGTGTTTAATGCCGCTGTGGAATCGGCTGCGTTTATAATTGATGACCGCGATACGCTGTTGGAAATAGGGCTGTCGTATATTCCCAATGACTCGCAGACCGCATTGGCCATAAGGTGTGCCATCGAAGCCTATAATAGGGGAATGACATGGAGGGAAGCAAGAAATTATGTGCTGAGCAAATGTTATAGCCCCATAGCCCAGTATTCTCCCGTTAACCTGGGTTTTCAAACAATAGGCTGGCTGTATGGCGAGGATTTTGCCGATGCTATTTGCAAAGCGGTCAACTGCGGCTATGATACTGACTGCACCGGTGCCACTTTGGGTTCGATACTGGGTATAATGTACGGTACCAAGGCCATACCGAAGGAATGGGCCGCTCCTCTCAGTGATACTATAACCACCAATGCCTCATGGGGTGGCATAATCAATTTGGATGAGCCTAAGAATCTTGACGAGCTGACAAGACGCACCTGTAATATGGGTAAAAGGATACTGGCGTGCAACAATTCAAAAATTGTTATCGATGATGATGTTACCGATTTGCAGGATGTGGATGTGGCAGCACTTTATGCAACGGGTGAGATAAAGGCCCTGCTGGAACAACCGCCTACCCGTGTCAATTTTAATATTACCACAATAAAAGTATCGCTGGATTACATGGATCATCCGGTTGTAAAAGCAGGGGAAGAAAAATATGTGAAGCTTATATTGGAGAATCCAAGGCCCATGGAATTGACGGCAAATGTGAAGGTGAGCCTGCCAAATGGATGGAGCTGCAACCCCGATTGTGTAAAGCACGTAGTCGTACCCCCTAAAGGAAAAAGCGAGATTCTGTTGTGCATAAGCGTTGATAATACAGGTCTTATAAACCAATCTAACCGTGGCAGTATACATATTGAGATTAAAGGTAGGCCGCAGGGTGAAGATATACCGCTGGTATTGCTGGGCGGCAAGCGTTGGCTGGTATCGCCTGTCGATGCAAGTTTTGATCCTGCTGCTGACGATGTAAAGAGCTGGAAGGCGGTTGATTTTATCGACAATGAATTGCCGGTGGAACCGTTTTTTGAGCGAAAATCCGGCAGCATATATCTCTGCCATTATGTCTATAGTCCTGAAGCTCGAACCGGCCGTGTGGGGGTGTCGTCCAATTGTCCTATGGAGATAATGGTCAACGGGAAAAAAGTACACGAGGCGGCTGAACCCCGGATTCCCAGACCAAACTACAGCGGAGACGGGGAAAGCTATGCAGATGTATCGATACATGAGGGTTGGAACCAATTCATAATCAAGCTGGTACGTCAGGAAAAGCCGGTGGACGCTCATTTTACTCTGGCTACGGAACAACCGTATTTTCACGGGATGAGTGATGTTATCCAATGCCGCCTACCGTGGGAGTAATGGTTATTACAAGCCTCGTACTATGCCAAGCCTTATTGATTCTGTCCCAATTTTGATAAGACAGGAGGCTGGATTGACCTCGAAAGATTAGAACACGGTATTGAGCGTTTTTGAGCTCAAGGCGGAAGTAGGGGTGGTGTTTATATGTCTTTATCGGATGGGATTGCCGCCTTAAATCTGGAGATGCCCCCCAGGGTTCCGAGAACCGAGTATTCGGCGGAATCTCACTGGGAATTGGTGAAGCAGGTAACGGGAATTGATGTCGTGCCGGAAAGCCCGGCCCAAATAAAAAAGAAAGCCGCCAAGGCTTTTATAAAGGCCTGGAATTACGATTTCTACTGGAGCACATTAATCGGCGGAGATATATTCGGAAAGCTGCGCACCAATATGGGACATGGGATATATGCGGCAGGCGGCGAAGATTATGACGATCGAATATACTGTCCGTTTCAAGATCCCGAAGAGGTGTTAAATTTTGATCCTTGGGAAGCGTTTGGAGAACGGGATAAGGTTACATTGACAAAGGCTTATGAAAACCATTACCAAACGCTTTGCACTGACTATCCCGATGCTGTTAACATGACGGGTATTTATGTCACCTGCATCTCCGGTTTAATTGATATTTTTGGATGGGAGATGGTATTACTGGCTGCAGGAATAGACCCCATTCGCTTTGGTGAGCTAACCAACCGGTATGCAGGATGGATTATGCAATACTTTGAAGCACTGGCTGAAGCAGATGTACCGGTGGTCATGGTTCATGATGATATTGTATGGACTTCAGGGGCAATATTTCATCCCGAGTGGTACCGTAAATACGTCTTTCCAAATTATAAAAAGTATTTCGGTCCTTTGCTTGATAGCGGCAAAAAGATCATCTTTACATCCGACGGTAATTATACGGAATTTATAGATGATATCGCAGATTGCGGTGTCCATGGCTTTGTAATGGAACCGATGACCGATATGAGGTATATTGCAGAAAAATACGGAAAAACCCATGTTTTTGTAGGCAATGCCGATACCAGGGTCCTGCTGAGTGGAACGAAGGAACAAATTTATAATGAGGTTAAGCGGTGCATGGACATAGGGAAGGATTGTGCCGGCTTCTTTATGGCTGTGGGGAACCATATTCCTCCAAATACACCTGTTGAAAACGCCCTATACTATAATGAAGTTTATCAGGAATTGAGCAAAAGGTAGCCAGAGCTTAACTTAGATGTTTGTTGCATGATAAAACGATAAGGGGAATGGGGAATATGCAAAAAAATTTGCTTTTGGGTATAGATTTGGGAACTTCGGGATGCAAGATGACAGTTTTTGATTTTGAGGGAGATGTGATAGCAACTTGCACTCGGACCTACCGTACCTATTATCCACAAACAGGCTATGTTGAACAGGATGCCAATGAATGGTGGAAGGTGATATGCGAAGGTATACGGCTAATGTTAAAGGAATATGCCTTTGCCCCTGAACAAATCGCTGCCATTGGCGTTGATGGAACCAGTTGGGCTTGTTTGCCGGTGGACAGAACTGGCCAACCCCTTAGATATGCAATGTTGTGGCTGGACCGCCGTGCCGAGGAACAGGTCAGATGGATGAAGGAGACTGCCGGTGAAGAACGATTGATTGCTCTGAGCGGAAATCCGGTTGATGCAGCATATATTGCACCCAAAATGCTGTGGGTTAAGCAAAATGAACCTGAGATCTATAAAAAGGCCTATAAGTTTCTCCAGAGCAATGGGTTTATAGTATATAAACTGACTGGGGTGTTTTCCCAGGATTATTCTCAGGGATACGGCTTTCATTTTTTCAATATTTCAAAGGGCTGCTGGGATGAGGATGTAGCTGAGATACTGGGCATATCTTTGGACCATATGAGCCCATTATATCACTGTCATCAGGTGGTGGGAACAGTTACCAGGAAAGCGGCGGATGAATCCGGGCTGACACCCGGAACTCCGGTGGTAGCGGGAGGATTGGATGCTGCATGTTGCACCCTGGGGGCCGGTGTGATTCATCCCGGGCAAACCCAGGAGCAGGGCGGCCAGGCCGGGGGTATGAGTATAGTGGTTGATCGCCCGTTGATACACCCCAAACTGATATTAGGATACCATGTTGTTCCCGGCAGATGGCTGCTGCAAGGCGGGACGGTAGGCGGAGGAGGAGCGCTGAGATGGTTCAGTGAACAGTTGGGTGTTTTTGAGCAACAGAAGGCAAGGGAAACCGGCCGAAGTCCATATGAGATCATGGATCAGGAGGCGGAGGAGATATCACCGGGCAGCGACGGCCTTATCTTTCTTCCGTATATGGCAGGGGAGCGCTCTCCATTATGGGACAGCAAAGCCCGGGGAGTGTTTTTTGGACTGTCATATGACAAGACCAGAGCCCATATGATAAGGGCCGTTATGGAAGGTGTAGGTTTTTCCCTGCTGCACAATTTAAGGACGGCAGAAGAATCGGGGGCATATGTGGGGGATTTGAACAGCGTTGGCGGATCGGCAAACAGCAGCGTATGGACCCAGATAAAGGCCGATATCACCAATAAGAGAATAAAGGTGCCTTTTTCGGACCATGCAACCACGCTGGGAGCAGCTATCCTGGCAGGTGTGGGGGTAGGAATATATAAGAGTTTTGATGAAGCTGTCCAAACAACTGTGCGAATACGAAGAGTTTATTCACCAAACCACGATAATCATCGAGTATATATGGGCTATTATCAACTCTACCTCGAGCTTTATGAAAACCTAAGGAACACCTTTCAAAAGCTTTATATTTTAGCGAATAATTGATTTGTTGTAGGGGGTTATAAGAATGAAAGCAGCAGTATTGCACGATCAAAGGGATATCCGCTATGATGAAATTGTGGTACCGGATATAAAAGAGGATGAAATACTGGTAAAGGTAAAGGCCACGGGAATCTGCGGCTCCGATATACCGAGGGTACTGGGTAGCGCCGCTCATTATTACCCAATCGTGTTGGGGCATGAGTTCTCAGGCGAAGTTGTTGAGGTCGGCAGCCAAGTCACCAATGTGAAAGCGGGTGACAGGATATCGGGAGCTCCGCTAATACCCTGTCACAAATGTATTGATTGTACAAGGGGCCATTTTTCCCAATGCAAGCATTATTCGTTTATAGGTTCCCGGGTTGACGGAAGTTGGGCTGAATATGTCAAGATGCCCGGAATTAACGCTATAAAGCTTCCCGAAAAAGTCAGCTTTGTACAGGGTGCCTTTTTCGAACCTACAACGGTGGCGTTGCATGGGCTGTTCGTCATGGATTTTAGGGGAGGTTACGATACAGCGATTGTCGGGATGGGCACCATTGGCCTTTTAACCCTTCAATGTGCGAGGATCCTGGGGGCTAGGAGAATATTTGCCTTTGATATAGACAACAAACGACTGGATATTGCCAGGGATTACGGAGCCGATGTATGTATAAATACTGGGGACGATGATTTCAGAGAAAAGGTTAATGAACTTACCCGGGGCCGAGGTTTTGACATGGTAATTGAAACCGCCGGAGTTGAATTTACCGAGAAGCTGTGTCTTGAGATTGCAGCGAATAAAGGAAATGTAATGTTCATAGGGACGCCGTCCAGGCCAATTACACTTCAGCCTCGTGAATTTGAGCATATCAACCGTAAAGAGCTTACCGTAAGGGGTTCTTGGATGTCGTATTCCGCTCCTTTTCCCGGAAGGGAGTGGGAATTGGCGGGGTGTTATTTTGCTAAAGGTCTTATTCGGATAGAAGAGCTAATTGACAGAATTGTGCCTTTAGAGGATGCAGCGGAAGTATTTAAAGATTTTGAAGTTCCAGGCAAGGTGAAAGGGAAAATACTTTTTGAGGTATAAAGGTGGAAGCGCTATGATTAAGCTATATGGTTAAATCAGGTTGAATCAGGAAAAAATCAAAATTTGGAAACGAGTTGCCAGTAAACGGGAGCATTTTTTCAGTCCAAGACAGGCTTTTCAATGTTTTCGGAATTATTATACGTTATACGGCAATGTCCCCAAATAATTCAATTATGTGTGGTTGGCTTAATACTTTCAAACGGCTTATCGGCGGCTGGCAAGCCGGCGGTTATGCTCTCAGGGAGAGGTAGAGATGGAGAAGAAAAGAATAAAATACGCTGTTTTTCTTATCGCTGTGTTTTTGACAATTGTATTTATACCGAATACTGATCCGGCTAAAGCGTTGGAGCAAAAAGGACAAATAGATATTGTCTATTTCTATGATAACCCCTGTGCGGCATGCGATGAAGAGGGGAAATTTATCGAATTGTTCAATTCTATAGTTGGTGAATACAAAAAAGGCGTGGAAATACATCTTTCTATGCATAATGTTTTTCATGAAAGTGGCTGGAATTTGTTGCAGCAATATTACGAAGAATTTGGTGTACCGGAGGACAGGCAAACCGTTCCCATACTGTTTATCAATAATGAATATCTTTCCGGGAGTACGGCTATTCAGGAAGAACTGAAAGATGTATTTTTGCGGGAGAAAGGTAAGATAGCAATCGATGAAGTTGATAGCGGGGACGACATTCAGACTACCATTGTGTATTTTTATGTGACGGCATGCAAAGAATGTGAAGAAGTAGCAAAAATCCTTGACACATTGGAGGAACGGTATCCCCTTGAATTCGATGATGAGGGTAATTACACGTATGTGGAAGTAAAAAAGTTCAATATAGGCGAAGCTGAAAATTTACAGCTGGTAAGGAAATACTTCGAGGTTTTTGATGTGCCGGAAAAAGAACAATCGGTTCCTATTATATTTGTAGGAGATATCTATTTATCCGGTCTGGAAGCAATCCGGCAGGAGCTGGTACAAAGAATAAAAGCAGGAGAGGGTATCCGTACTCCGGTTTTAAGTACGGAGGAAAGTGCCGACCCACGCTCTTCAGTAAGCTTGGAGGGTTATAATGTTGTAGGAGTGCTGTTGACCGGACTTGTAAACGGCTTGAATCCGTGTTCTCTGTCTATGTTGTTGTTTTTCCTATCCCTCCTTTTAGCAAAAGGTACCAACATATTAAAGATGGGTTTTGCTTTTTGTTTCGGGAAGTTTCTTGCATATTTGCTATTGGGATCGCTGCTTTTTAATGTATTCTTGAAACTGCAGGTTTCTTGGGTTTCTGCCATTGTAAAAGGAATCATTCTTATTATAGCATTTATTATAATAGTTATGAATTTACGGGATTATTTTGCTGCAAAAAAAGAAAAATATGATAAAATCCGTATGCAGCTTCCTACAGTATTGAGAAAATATAACCATAAATGGATAAAGAAGTTTACATCAACAGAGAACGCCAGAATGTTACTTATAGGGAGTTTTTCTTTAGGTATGATTATTTCGGCGGGGGAATTTTTATGCACTGGACAAATCTATTTAGCCACTATTGTATATGTTTTAAGAAGCAGTCCCGCTTTTAATCTCCAGGCATTTGCATATTTTATTTTGTATACTCTGGCCTTTATTATTCCTTTACTTGTTATTACAATTATAATATATAAGGGGAAAGAGGTATTTGATGTGTCCGAGCTTATCCGTGAGAGAATGCCGATTATCAAGCTGATAAATGCTGCGTTGTTTTTCATTTTCGGACTGGCTGTGCTTATTTGGTTTTAGATTTATCTTTTTTTAGGGGAGAAAGAGGCGGTATAGTGGATAAAATGGTTCTATGTTTTTTTGATGATAAAGGACAAGCGATAATGGAGAGAAAATTGACTGCCATACCATTAAAAGAGGAAGCCATTATCCGGAGAAGTATAGAATTTTTCAACGATCCTGAGCCTTGCATGATTCATAGGTCAGCGGTAATGAAAAGGATTTATATGGAGTTTTATGAATTCTTTAGCCAGAATCTCCAGGAAGGTAAGCATAAATTGTTGTGGAACGAGATACCGGGTGTGTTAAGGGAAATGATGGATGTAAAACGTGAAGTGGATGTGATAACTGTGAAGAGAAAAAAATGATTTTTAAGAGGGGGGTGTTTTGGGACATTATATGGAAATGTCCAGAAAAATGCATAGAAGTAGGATATTTATAAATTTTCTGATTTCCTATTTGGTAGTGATGCTAATTCCGATTATTATCGGAGCTGTCGCATATAATGGAGCTTTGCAAGTTGTTGAACGTGATGCACGTGAGGCTAATCTCTCTATGCTCGAACAGTGCGTAGCAATATTGGACAGGCGTTTTGAAGAGGTAGAATGCATAGCGACTCAATTGGCGTTAAACCCAAAACTTTGGGACTTCGCCCGGGAGTTAAGCCCCTATATTGATAGAACTATACCTTATAAAATAAATGAGATTAGGGATGAAATTGCACCGATAACCACTACCAATAATTTTATTAAAATGCTGTGTATATACTTTAATAAATCAGATGTAACCATTTTTACTACCCATTCATGGATTAAACTGGATTATTTCTATGGTAAGACTTTTCAATATGGAGATATGGATACCTCGGAGTGGAGAGATAAAATACTAAACAGATGTTTTCATAAAGAATATTTTCCTATAAATTCCGTTATACTTAAAGATCAAAATGATCCAAGCAGATTTATTAGTGAATCCATGTTTATGTTTATTCAATCGTTTCCGTCCATATATTCCACTAAAGGACAAATAATGGTCTTTATACCAAAGAAAAAAATTGAGGAGCTTTTTAGGCCCATTATTACACAACAGGGCGGATATGTCTATATTTTAGATTCAAAAGGCAGGAAGTTAGCTGATTTTTCCTCATCTGAGAAAGCAGTTGAAGCATTCGATTTTACATTTCACGATTCAAATGGTTTTTTTGTCCATAGTAGTAATGAAGAGGACATGATAGTAACATATAAAACATCGCTATACAATGGATGGAAATATATAGCGGTAATGCCATATAATATAGTGATGCAAAGGGTTTTTAATATTGATTGTCCCACAAAAAGCTAGAAAATATAAACAAATATAGCAAAATATGATATAATAA
>LFSE01000124.1 GCA_001513075.1 Clostridiales bacterium DTU074
GGAAGTTCAGATTTTCAATACCATAGTTCAGGAACTATAAATCGGAAACGCAAATTAAGACGGCCTTTTATAACATGCTAAAATGAGGCCAGAAAAGATGATAATTTCCTAAATATGCACCTGAATTTGATATATTGCCGGATTATATACAATCCTTGTTTGTGAGAGCTTTTGTAGATGGACACAGGGACCCGAAAAAACGCCCGGATGCGGTTGAGTGGTATACCGCCCTCACAAGGATGCAGCGAAATCTTTCAACTTATTCTGAAGAGAAAACGCATATGTATTCAGCTCACTTAGAAAGGTGTCCCTGGTGTGAACTTAACAAAAGTATTCTGCTGCAAAAGTACAAACGATGGCAGAATTGCTTCAACAAGCCTCAATGATTAGTTGTGGGAATTATACAGCTACATCGCATGCCGCTGCCGGCTCTGCCCGAGGTAAATCTAAAAGTATTATGGCATCTTCGGGAATGTTTTGGTTCATTACGCTTGCAGTAGCACTGGGAATACAGGCAAAAATGCACAGCTTATGGTGGCCGCTGATTGTCGGAGAAGTTTTTGCTATGATATGGAAGCGGCTTGGCGAATATAGGCTTTAATCTCGGTATTTGGGCAGGTCCATGAGGCTTTGTTATATGCGGACTGATTGGTTTAATTATATACAATGCATTGCTCAGTATGAAAGGGAAGATATATGGTTATAGATTCCATACTATGCTCTATCTGTGATGATGTCATTTGCGTGTTCGGCAGGGTGGATACCATTAGTTTTTTTAATACAACTTGTGGTATATGTTATTGTAGGTATTCTCTTTCTTGGACTCTTGGACTCATGATAAAGATAGCTGAGATGCTTCCTTAAATTTTTATTATGAAATGCCTTTGAAAGAAAATAATAAGCGGACTCAACAGGTGTCTTTATAAACTTGACGCTGTAAAAGAAAAGATAACCGAGACCATAGTTGCAGCAAAATACGCCAATAAAAAGAAGATGGCAATTCTTTTGTTTGGTAGCCCCGGCATCGGGAAAACAGCCATTATGAAAGCGGTAGCAAAAGTTCTGGGGAGGCCATATTTTTTCATTTCCTTGGGCTCTTCAATGGAATATTTGATAATATAAGGAATAAGCCTGGTTGATTTTTACATGAAAATTTTTTAATTTGTAGTAGGCTATTTCAAATAAAGAAATATGTTTATGAATAGACAAAAATAATATAAATTAAGCAAGATAAAAAAGATTAGATATTCAGAGCTGGACTTGACTAATAAACTGAATAATGTTCTGACTAATAAAAGACTTGATGAATTATATAAAGAGCAATTCCTAAATTACGGGGGTAAGACCAAAGATATATGAATATTACGCCGAGTTGATAGATTAAACGATATGGTGGCTTATTGTGCAAAACTTGACAAGTTCAGGTGATGATATATTATAATGATATTAGCACTCACCTAAAAAGAGTGATAACAGAAAAAGGGAAAGTTTTAGTTTATAGGGGGTATGTTCATGGGTACTGTACTTTTAGAGCTGTTGGAAAGGAAGGAAAGTGCTAAAAAGACAAGGAAAAACGGGTATGTACCGGCTGTTATATATGGACGGGGATTTGAAAATGGTAAGCCGGTAAAAATTGAGGCATCGAAACTAGCCAAAGCTCTAAAAGGTCAGGGTGCAACACCGAGGTTTTCGGCAATGGTAAATAAGGAAGAAACGGAAGTGCTCGTCAAAGAAGTTCAGAAGGATGCTATAACCGGCCAAATTCTTCATGTTGATATGCAGGCGTTAACCGGAGACGAACACGTCAGGGTAAAAGTTCCTGTAATACTCACGGGGAGGGAAGCATTGGAGAGAAATAACCTGATATTAGAGACTTATATTTCGGAGGTTGAAATTTCGGGGCCTGCTAATATCTTACCCGAATCGCTTTCTATTGATGTAAGTAATATGAATGCTGGAGATACAATAACAGTACGGAACATTAAACTTACAGTAACGGATGTACGTATACATACAGCAGAAGATGAGGTATTGGCTGTGGTTAGTGTACCAAAACAAGCCAGGCAAGCTGGTGAAGATAGTGATGAAAATGACGAGGGTTCCCAAGCAGCGGAGTAACAATTTATTTTGGAATAACAATTTATTGAGCGCGACAGCAAAGCAGGAAACTGCTGCGCTGTCTTTTTTTTGTGACCGGCTCTTTTCATATTGTTAGTTCTGTTCATAAAAGAGCTTTGTTGTTTGTTTATACACAAAATTTTTGGTCGGTCTCCATATTGATATTATACAGGAAATATAATATAATTTTTGCATACTGGTTCATTTTTTAGCGCATCTTTGTTGTAAAGACCCATTTTCAAAACAAATGAAAATTAAATAGTTAGGAGGACGGAAGCGTGGAAAAAAGAGAAAGGTTTGCTACCCGCTTAGGTTTTATCCTAATCTCTGCCGGATGCGCAATCGGATTAGGTGATGTCTGGCGTTTTCCTTACATAACAGGGCAATACGGTGGAGGTTTATTTGTTCTAGTCTATTTAGTTTTTATTTTTCTGCTTGGCGTACCCATTATGACAATGGAATATGCCGTAGGACGGGCTAGCCAGAAGAGCATTGCCACATCATTTAACGTTCTGGAGAAAAAAGGACAAAAATGGCATTGGATGGGCTATGCCGGTATTGCCGGAAACTACATACTTATGATGTTTTATACCACCGTTGCAGGTTGGATGCTGGCTTATTTCTATAAGTTCTTGGTAGGAAAATTCGATGGACTTGACACCCAGCAGGTTGCCCAAGTGTTTGGCGACTTGATAGCCAATCCTGTCGAAATGACCATATGGCTGGTTATTACAACCGTTCTTTGTTTTGGGATATGTTCGATGGGTCTGCAGGAAGGTGTAGAAAAGATTACAAAGATCATGATGGTATTGCTGCTGGTTATCATAGTGATACTTGCCATTAAATCCATGACACTTCCAAACGCAGGTGAAGGTCTTCGCTTTTATCTGCTGCCCGATATCAGCCGTGCAAAGGAATATGGTATATGGGAAATAGTATTTGCAGCCATGAGTCAGGCGTTTTTTACCCTGAGCATAGGGATTGGTTCTTTAGCGATATTTGGAAGCTATATTGATAAGGATAGAAGCCTGTTAGGCGAGTCCGTTAATGTCGCCATACTGGATACTGCCATTTCCCTTATTGCGGGGCTTATTATTTTTCCCGCCTGTTTCTCTTTTAATGTTGACCCAGGCGAGGGACCCGGTCTTGTATTTGTAACACTTCCCAATATTTTTAACTCAATGGCCGGAGGGAGAATTTGGGGCTCGCTGTTTTTCATATTTATGACATTTGCTGCCTATTCTACGGTTATTGCCGTATTTGAAAACATAATGTCCTTTGCTATGGACCTTTGGGGCTGGAGCCGCAAAAAAGCAGCTATAATCAACACGATTTTAATTATTGTACTTTCCATGCCTTGTATTTTAGGCTTTAATGTTCTAAGCCATATTCAGCCTTTAGGAGAAGGCAGTGGTATACTGGATCTGGAAGATTTTATACTCAGTTATAATTTATTGCCTCTGGGCTCACTGGTCTATTTGCTGTTCTGCGTTTCCCGCTACGGATGGGGGTTTGACAATTACCTGGAGGAGGTCAACACCGGTAAAGGGCTGAAAATGTCTCGCAGGTTAAGATGGTATCTTACATGGGTATTACCTGCCATTATTATAGTGGTATTTATTCAGGGGTATATTAACTTTTTCGGTAAATAAAGCGGTTTTACAATAAAGACCCGCTTTCAGGGATTAGAGGCTGTTGACAAAGCTATGTTGCCAACAGCCTATATTTTTGTTGTTATCGACACAATATATCTCATTTAAAATAAAGTGGAAATTGGATTATCGGCTGAGCATTGTTATACTGCATAGCTCTTGTATAAGGGAGGTAGGCAAATGTCCAAGACTCATATCCAAACAGACGGTGAGAGATTTCTCATAAACGGGAGGCTTACCTACTCAGAAATTGAAGACAGTAACCCCAATGCACATGGCCTTTTGATGAACGCACGTTTCATACAGGGGATATTTGATGACAAAGCCAATCCCGAGAAATTTGCCAGATTCGGAAAAAGAAAATTTGATCCCGAAGAGAATACCGATGCCTTGATAGCAGCGCTTCCCGAATGGTATTCATACGGGCTTAGGGCATTTACGGTGGGGCTTCAGGGAGGAGGTCCAGTATTTACAGTTGACGATCTGACGACAATACACAATACTCCATTTAGCGAGGATGGAAAATCCTTTGATGAAGCTTATGAAGGAAGACTGGAAAGACTCATCAAAGCTGCTGATGATATAGGCATGATAGTCATAGTAAGTTTCCTTTACCAGGGACAGGCTCACCGATTAAGGGATGGACGGGCGGTAAGAAATGCTGTGAGCACGGCCTGTGCGGTTCTTAAGAATATCAACAGCTCAAATGTTATAATTGAAGTTGCCAATGAGCACAACGTCGGCAATTTCAAACTGCACCCCATTATCCACTCTGCAGAGGGAGCCGCGTACCTGATTGAACTTGCACGGGAACAGTCTGGCGGTATGCCTGTCGGCTGCAGCGGTGGAGGGTATTATATAAACAAGGAGTTGGCCGATGCCAGCGATGTTATACTTATTCATGGCAATGGCTGTACAAGGCAGGAGTTTTATAACATGGTTAAACGGATACGTGCATGGGATATGAATAAGCCCATAGTGTGTAATGAGGATTCTCCGTGCATCGGTCAGCTGGAGGTTGCTTTCAGAAATTATGCTTCATGGGGATATTACAATAACCTGACAAAACAGGAACCACCTGCCGATTGGAGGGTTACACCCGGGGAGGACACTTTCTTTGCAAGGAGAATGGCTGAAGGAATAGGCATTGAGTTGCCTCCCATCCCCTTTGAACAGCAGTACTATCTCCAGGGATTTGAACCCGACATGACGGTTGACAATAAAAGATGGATAAGGTTGGCCAGCCTGTACCCGGAGAGCATCAATTATGTAGAATTCTATAGGAACGGAAAGCTTGTTGATATTGCCTATGATGAGCCTTTTACGGTGAATTATGAAACAACCTGGATACAATCGCCGTGCTATATCAACCGTGAGGACAGAGAGTGGAAGGCGGTAGTATATCTGCGAAATGGTGAGATTGTCGAAAAGGCGGTGCACATTGGCTGATGCTTTGAAAGCCTGCTTTATAATATGAGTACAGGTTCATGATTTGGTATGTTGTACAATCCTGCTGTATGGTGGTATACTATATCCGGATAGAAAAAAACTGATATGGAATAAAATCTGACATGATATGTAAAATATATAAGTTATATATAGCTGCGGCAAAGATAAATCAGTTTTGGTAAGGTTAATCGTGTTATTCGGACTATAATAAGTTAATTGTTAATGCTACAATAGTAGTAATGAAATTATAGTGTATAGGGGAAATGGATATGGCAAAGCTCAGAGATTGGTTTGCTCCAAAGGATATGACCGAGGGTACGCCCTGGAAGCGAATTGTTGAATTTGCAATTCCCATGCTGATAGGCAATGTGGCTCAGCAGTTTTATAACACAGCTGATTCGATCATTGTCGGCAGGTATGTTGGGGATAATGCCCTTGCAGCTGTGGGCAGCGCATTTCCGGTACTTAATATATTGCTTGTGCTCTTTGTCGGTGTTGCTACAGGGGCCGGTATTATGGTTTCCCAGTATTTTGGTGCGAAGGTTCGGGAAAGGCTGTCCCGTACCATCGGAGTTTGTATTACCCTTACAGCGATAGTATCATTGATAATTATGTTGGTTGGACCTCCTATTACGCGCCCTTTGTTATCCTTGCTCAACACACCCGCTTCAATAATAGACTGGTGCACGGATTATATTATTATCCTCTTTGTCGGTAGCATAGGCTTTTCCTATTACAATATTCTGTCGGGTATACTGCGCGGCTTGGGGGATTCAGTATCAGCGCTTATGTTCCTGATTATTTCTACCATACTCAATGTGATACTGGATATTTGGTTTGTTGCGGGATTTAAAATGGGAGTTCCGGGGGTTGCTTTGGCAACGGTGATTGCTCAGACAATTTCGGCTATTCTCTGCTTTATTAAACTGTTGAGAATGAAGGATGTTATCGATTTTCGACTTGAAATGCTTAAACCCTTAAAGGAGTATGTTGTACAGATTTTCAAGCTGGGATTGCCTTCCGGCTTGACACAAGTTATATTTTCCATTGCAATGGTTACCGTACAATCGCTGACCAACACATTTGGAGAAATGGTTATCGCATGTAATGTTATTGTCATGCGCGTGGACGGGTTTGCTATGATGCCCAATTTTAGCTTTGGTATTGCCATGACCACCTTTGCCGGACAGAACGTAGGTGCGAAAAAATTAGACAGAGTGGCACAGGGGACACGGGATGGTTTAAAAATAGCGGTTGGTGTTTCTATTACCATAACGATTATTATATTAATCTTTGGCAAGTATTTGATGAGCATCTTTACCAGTACCACAGAGCTGGTAAATCTCAGCATGCATATGATGCGTATTCTTGCAGCGGGCTATATTGCAATGGCGGTAACCCAGGTGTTGTCCGGCGTTATGCGGGGTGCCGGAGATACCATGACTCCCATGTGGATATCGCTTATCACTACAATTATGCTAAGGGTACCGACCGCTTATGCAATTGCTTATTTCACACGAAGCCCAGCTTACCCTACGGGCAGGCCTGAATCGGTTTTTATATCCTTGCTGGTTGCCTGGGTGTGCGGAGCAATTATTACCAGCATTTTTTACAAAATCGGTAACTGGAGAAATAAAGCTATTGTAGAAAAGGGTTAAATGGTTTAATCTTCAGTCCCTCACTTCAACGCTGATGTATTGTGAAGTGAGGGTTTTTGTTTCATTGAGTCTGGCAAGATGCCATCCCCAGGCCGATCGGCTTAAATTAATTGTTTTTTTGGCAGACATACAGCTTATAATATATATAAAATATTAAATTTTTTGTGACCTCAGAATTGTATATACAATTCAAATAATTTGATTGTTGAAATTGTTTGTTGATGAATTTTTTAGCTTATTGCTGTTTGGGCTGGGCCAATGCATATATTTAGTATAGCAAGAGGAGGGAAAAATGCAGATTATAAAAGATGTTTTTCTGGTAAGCGGTTTTCCTTATGCCAGACATCCCAATGTGTATGCCGTAAAAGGCAGGGATGGGCTGATACTTGTGGATACTGGCCTGGATGAAGGGGATTTGGAGATAATTAATGAAAATATAGAGTATTGGGGCTTATCCGACTATCCTATATCCCACGTCCTTATAACTCACGAGCACTTTGATCATTGCGGGAATGCCCATATTTTTAAAAAGAAGGGAGCCAGAATAGTAGCCGGTCTTGAAGATGCAGAGGCTATAGAAACGGGAGATGACAGGACGATTGGATATGCTTTTCACAAGGAATTTATCCCCTGTAAGGTTGATATAAAGGTAGTGGATGGGGATATCATTGATGCAGCGGGCTTAATGTTCGGGGTTATACATGTGCCCGGTCATACTCCCGGATCAGTTTTTTATAAGCTGGAGCTGGATGGAAAGACTATCTTTTTCACAGGGGATGCAATAAGGGTCGGAACAAATTGCGAGTCTGCTTTTACCGGCTGGTCAGGCGGCATAGATTATGATATGAATCGGTATTTCGAAAGCATAAGAAAGGTGGCTAAGCTAAAACCGGATATTATTCTGGCAGGGCACTGGCAGCCTTGCTTAAAGGATGGATGGAAAATATTGCAGAAAGTATATACAAAAGTGCTGCTGGACTGGAGACAACCTGCAACCTATGTGTGATGACAGATTGTAAAACTTTTAAGCCAGGATAAAACAAACAAATAAAATAATGGAGGTAAAAAAATGAAGGAGATCACGTATTTTTATTTAAATGGATGTCCCTATTGTAAAATGGCGGATGA
>LFSE01000097.1:0-5081 GCA_001513075.1 Clostridiales bacterium DTU074
ATGATGTGAGCGCCTCATGTTTACAAAAAGACCAGGAAGTGGTATAATATGGGGGAGTATTATTAAGGAGCTAATCCGATAATAGTTTGGACAATTCATATTATTCAGATCCGATTAAAGCTTGACTGGTTCAGATTCAGACAACTCCATTTTATATAGGGGGAATTAGATGAATATTTATATTATGGTAGACGCCGAGGGAATCAGCGGTATTTATGACAGCGAACAGGTAATGTCCTCAATGGCACGGTACAACGAAGGACGAGAGCTGATGGTGCAGGATATCAACGCATGTGTTGAAGCATGTAAAGAAGCAGGTGTTGATAAGATATATGTCAGGGATTGTCATGGCAGCGGTTCCAACGTCATCTGGAGCAAACTGTCAAGTCTTGCGGATTACTATATTATTGGCTATACGGGGCAGGATCGCTTTCCCGGTTTGGATGAATGTGACGGTGTTATTCTGCTTGGTTATCATTCAATGGCTGGTACGCCGGGTGGTATACTGGAGCACACCATGAGTTCAAAATCCGTACAGAATTATTGGATCAACGGCAAGAAAGCCGGTGAGATTGCCATTGATGCAGGGATTGTAGGGGACCGGGGTAAACCGGTTATAATGGTCTCGGGAGATGATAAAGCCTGCGTTGAAGCAAAAGCATTGCTGCCCGGCGTGGTGACAGCTGAGGTGAAAAAAGGGATAACCTGGAAGGGTGGAATGCTCCTGCCTCCACAGAAGGCATACGCCCTTATCAAGGAGAAAACAAAAGAGGCCATAGCCAAATTACCAGGCTTAAAACCATTAGTATATGATAAACCAATACGTTTAAGAGTGGAGCTTACCGAGAGAAGCATGTTGCCTCTGCAATATTCGAAGCCATACATGAAAATAATAGATGGAAGAACTTATGAAGTAGAAGGCTCCACGATGGAGGAAGCATTGTTCAGATTGGGCTGATCGAGAATCATTTTCATCATTTCTTAAAAACTCTTAAAAACAGGTCTTTAATAAATACCTCAATGATGAACCACGAGAAGAACATATTGATATCATTTTTTCAAAATAATGCATAGGGGTGAACGAACTATGAAAGAAGAAATAAGGGTGGCACTTATAGGCCTTGACACAAGTCATTCAGTGGAGTTTCCAAGAAGGATGCAAGCTCCCGATTGCCCTGAACAGCTAAGGGTTGAAGGTTTAAGAGCAGTCTCCTGTTTAAGGTTTGAGACTCCCTTTACAAATAAGCAGGTCCTGGATGAAAGGCAAAAGCAGCTGGAAGCATGGGGGATCAGGGTAACTGAGGATTTTGACGAAGCCGTTGCTGATTGTGATGCCATTATGCTGGAGATAAACGATCCTGCCTATCATCTGGAATATTTTAAAAAATGCACAGGACTGAACAAGCCCATTTTTATAGACAAGCCATTGGCTGATAATTACGAGAATGGAAAGGCCATATACGATATGGCTAAGGAAAATGGCATTAAGGTTATTTCATCATCTGCATTGAGGTTTTCTCAAAATCTGGTGGACGCATGCAATAAAGTCGAAAGACCAACCAATATGTATTGCTATGGCCCCTTGGGCATTCCACCGGTAGGCAGCGGTATCATATGGTATGGGGTTCATTGTTTTGAGATGCTGGAAAGGGCAATGGGATTGGGAGCTGTAAGCGTTGATGTAAAAAAGGATAATGCTGGTGCGGTTGCGGTTGTGGAATACCCCGATAAAAGAAGGGGAATTGTTGAGCTGACGGTAGGTGCTTATACTTACGGAGGTACGTTAAGGGCGGAAAATAATAATGTTTCTTACATAGTAGATAACTTCATGTTCTATACCGAGGAGTTAAGGGAAGTCTGTCAATTTTTCAGGACCGGTGAGGCTTCCTTTAGTCTTGACGATGCCCTGGAAGTGATGAATCTGCTGGATGCTGCTGATAAGTCTTATGAAACAGGCAGGCCTGTAAAACTTAAGCGATAGAATTAGGAGGGGAGACAGAATGGATAGTTATTGCGTTGAGAAACAATTTGACAAGCTAAGAGTGCAAGTATATGGGAATCGTGATGAAATGGGGAAAGCCGCTGCAAGCAGAGTAGCTGCTAAAATGAGGGAATTAATCGAGCAAAAGGGGAAGGTCAGAATGGTTTTTGCTTCTGCCCCTTCCCAGCTGGACTTTTTAAAATACCTGCGTGAAGCGCCGGGAATTGACTGGAGTAAGGTGACGGTATTTCATCTGGACGAATACATGGGAGCTTCAATAGAGGATGAATACAGTTTTGCTAAATTTATAAAGGAACATATTGTAGATAAGGTAAAGCCAGGCAAGGTTTACTATATGAATGGCAAAAATCCGGATATAGAAGGGGAGTGCGAGCGCTACTCAAACCTTATCTCCCGGGAACCCATTGATATAGTATGCTTGGGAATAGGGGAAAACGGGCATATTGCATTTAACGAACCCCATGAGGCGGATTTCAATGATCCCAGGCTGGTCAAAAAAATTAGCCTGGACGAAAAATGCAGGAATCAACAATATCATGATTTTGGTTTTGCATCTATGGATGATGTACCAAGGTACGCTATTACCATGACCGTTCCAGCAATTACGGGGGCAGATTATCTTTATTGTATTGTTCCCACCGATAGAAAGGCTGAAGCGGTAAAGGAAACCTTAACAGGCCCAATTACGGAAAAATGTCCGGCTTCTATTCTTAGAACCCATGATAACGCTGTTCTTTTTCTAGACAGGGATGCCGCTAAATTGGTGGAGGGATTGATATGAGGTTTGGAGTTTACGGATGCCGCCACGGGCATATAAATGATTTTATCAAAGAAATGCTTGAGCTGGGCCATGAATTTTTAGGGATATACGAAACGGAGCCAGACATAGCAAAGGGCTTGGCAAGTAAATATAATGTACCTTTGTTTGCTGACGGAATGGAGCTATTGAAGCTGAAGCCGGATATACTGGGAACTTCCGCCGTAAATAATAGAAAGATCGATGTAATTGAGCTCTGCAATAAAGAGGGAATACATATAATGGTCGATAAACCAATCATAACTTCCAGGAAAGCTTGTGAAAGGCTTGAGGCTATAATAAATGAGGGGCGGATTCAGATAGGTATGATGCTTACCGAGCGGTTCAATTCTCCCATATACGGCTTATGGAAGATGATACAGGAAGGGAAATTGGGAGAGATAGTCAGCTTTACAATTATGAAGCCCCATAAATTGCTGGAGAAGACCAGAGCCCCCTGGCATTTTTCTAAGGAGGAGAACGGGGGAATAGCGATAGATCTCTTAATTCATGATGTAGATCTATTGAGATGGTTTACCGGAAGTGAGGTAGCTTCATGTCATGGTTACATTAAGAAAACCGGCTATCCCCAATACGATACTTTTTATGACAGTGTAAATGTTTTAATAAAAATGGAAAACGGAGTGGTGGCGAACCTGGAGGCGGATTGGTGGATGCCGGATTCCTATTTTACCTATGGAGACGGCAGAATCTTTTGCGTAGGCACTAAAGGAAGGGCAGAGATAAGAACTACAGGCGACGGTGAAACTAAGGGAAAACCCTACGGCTTGTGGATACGGGACAAGGAAGGATATGAAAGATGCGAAGAAGTATCCGTTCCAATTACACTGACGCAGGATTTTATTAATCGAATAGAGGGAAAGGGAAAAGCAATAATAAGCAATCATGATGTATTGATGTCCAGCCGTGCGATCATTGAAATAGATGAAAGCCTGGAAAAAATTATATCTATATAAAGCAGAGGAGGTAGTGGTATTATGGGAAAAAAGGTAAGATTCGGTATCATCGGTTGTGGAGTTATTGCTCCCTGCCATGCTGACGCTATTGTAGGTAATGAAAGAGCAGAACTGGTAGCCGTTTGCGATATTGAAGAAGAAAAGGCAAAGAATTTGCAACAGAGATATAATGTTCCGTATTATTACACCGATTACAGAGAAATGCTGAAGCGGAACGATATTGATGTGGTATGTATTTGTACTCCCAGCGGAATGCATGGGGATATGACCATTGATGCTGCCAAAGCAGGTAAGCATGTGTTCTGTGAAAAGCCTCTGGATATAACAGCGGAAAAGATGACACAGATGATAGAGGCTTGTAGAAAGAACAATGTCAAGCTTGGCTGTGTATTCCAAAGAAGGCTTATGAAGGAGGCAATTGAGACAAAAAAAGCTATTGAAAACGGTGAATTTGGAAAGATCGTTCTCGCTGATGCATATCTGAAATACTACAGGAGTCAGGAATACTATAATTCTGCTGGATGGAGGGGAACCTGGGCGCTGGATGGAGGAGGGGCCTTAATGAATCAGGGAGTCCATGGCATTGATTTGATTCTATGGTTGGTGGGAGACGTTGAAAGTGTATTTGCCAGATGCGAGACCTTGACTAGGAATATTGAAGTGGAAGATACCGCAATAGCACTGTTAAAATTCAGAAATGGAGCTGTTGGAGTTATAGAGGGCACCACCTCGGTTTATCCGGGACAGGATACTCGCTTTGAGATACATGGGGAGAATGGAACTGTGATATTTAGCGATTCCGGCTTTCATCAATGGAGAAAGATTGGAAGTGACACCGACACATTCCCGGATGTAAAAAGCGAGAGGGTGGGGGGCTCTTCCGATCCGACGGATATTTCCAGCTATGGTCATTTCGTTTTGATAGATGATATGATAGGAGCCGTTTTGGAGGACCGAGATCCGATGATTACCGGTGAATCGGCCAGAAAACCGGTTGATTTAATACTGGCTATATACGAATCGGCCAGAACGGGCAAGGAGGTCTTTTTAAAGTAGGAATTGGTGTATGTATAAAATTTAAGTCTTTTTTGGAGAACAGGGGAATAAAGTGTCTCAGGACACTTTATTTCTTTTCTTAGCTAAAGTATTATGTTAAAATAAAAAATGATACAAAAAAAGAACCCTTGGTTATCAGGGTTCCTCTTGAAAACTGGAAGGCAAAGCGGGTAGTATCAGCCTTTGACCGGGATAGATCAAATCCGGCCGAGGTATGTTATTGAGACGTATAATAGAATCCAGCGGCAGG
>LFSE01000097.1:5095-50321 GCA_001513075.1 Clostridiales bacterium DTU074
GTGTATAAGAGACAGGCTGTATAGGGTATCGCCGGGCTGTACTATGTATACCTGGCCTCCCGGAGGTGGTTTCGGCGGTTCCACACCGGGCACAAAGATTTTCTGCCCCGGATAAATGATGTACGGCGGTGGAATTTGATTGACTCTGATAAGTTCGTTTAGCGGAACATTAAATCTCTGGGCAATCCTGTACAGCGAATCACCGGGTTGTACTATATAGTAAAAGCCCAGCTGTTCGGTTTCGTATCTTTCCGGTATTTCAAGCAGCTGCCCCGGATAGATAAAATATGAATTCGGAAGATTATTGGCTGCCAGCAGGATCTCGACTGTGGTATTCAACTTTTGAGCAATGGTATAGAGGGTATCCCCGGGTTGTACAATATAGGGCATAACATCCCTCCTTTTAATAAATAGTCATATTATCTATATGCTGATTTGCTATAGAATTTTACTGTTTTGTTTGTAAATTATTGATTATGGATTGGGTTTCCATATACTGAGGCGATGTATTCTTACCTGTAAACAATGGAATTATCGGGCTTTTCAAAATCCCGGATTATAATTGTAAAAGGAGGCGAGGCCATGGAATACCGGTCAAAGTTTCAGGACGAGCTGGTAGACCAGTTGTTTGAGGCAATATTGAGCCTGGAGAATGTGGAAGAGTGTTACCGCTTTTTTGAAGACCTCTGTACCGTAAACGAGATCAAATCCCTGGCACAGAGGCTGGAAGTAGCCAGAATGCTGAGGGAAAAGAAAACGTATAATGAAATTGCTGAAAAAACCAAGGCCAGTACGGCTACCATAAGCCGTGTCAATAGATTCTTGTTATACGGTGCTGATGGTTATAATATTGTACTGGACAGATTAACCAGAAAGTAATTTGCTTAAAGAACAGGAGTATGATAATGACGGAGGACATGAAACTAAAATTTTGCTTATTAAGGGATAGGCTAATTGAGCTTCAATACGAACATTTAAACGATATGCAAAAGAAAGCGGTATTTACCACGGAAGGGCCGTTGCTTGTGCTGGCTGGTGCAGGTTCGGGCAAGACTACGGTATTGACAAACCGTATAGCCCATCTTCTCAGGTTCGGTCGAGCCTATAGAAGTCAATATGTGCCCCGAGAAGTGAACGAGCAGGATTTGGCTGTTATGGAGGAATATATAAGGAAGGCTGAAAGCAGCGATAAGATTGTTCCTTTACCTCCATACATTGAGTCCCTTCTTCGGTATTGTCCGGTATTGCCGGGTAATATTTTGGCCATTACATTTACCAATAAGGCTGCCAGGGAAATGAAAGAAAGGGTAATCCGACTTGTGGGGGAAGCGGGTTATGATATATGGATTAGTACCTTCCACTCCGCCTGTGTAAGAATATTAAGACGAGATATAGACAAAATAGGATACACCAGAAATTTTGTAATATACGATGACGCAGATCAGCTGACTGTTATAAAGGATTGTATTAAAGAGTTGGATTTAAATGAGAAGTATTACAATCCAAAGGAAATAAGGGTGATTATCAATCGTCTCAAGGATCGGTTAATCGGGCCGGCTGAATACATACAGGATGTAAGAGGTCAGTACAGGGAAGAAAAGATTGGAAATATATATCAGCTCTATGAAGCCAGGATGAAGAAAAACAATGCTCTGGACTTCGGTGATCTTATAAAAAAGACCGTCGAGCTGTTTACCTTAAGGCCGGATATACTGGATTATTACAGAAGAAAATTTCAGTACATACTTGTGGATGAATACCAGGATACGAATACAGCCCAGTATATTATGATTAAGCTGCTTTCCGAATTTCACGGGAATATTTGTACGGTGGGCGATGACGATCAATCCATATACGGTTGGCGGGGTGCCGATATCAGAAACATATTGGAGTTTGAAAAGGATTTTGCCAATACAACCGTTATTAAGCTTGAGGAAAATTATCGTTCAACCCAGACCATTTTAGATGTTGCAAACAGCGTAATTCAAAACAATGTGGACAGAAAACCCAAACAGCTGTGGACCCGGCAAAAGGAAGGCAACAAGGTAAAGATATATCAGGCTTACAGCGAGCATGATGAAGCCGAATTTATCTGCAGGGAAATAAAGGCTTTAATGGATTACCGGGGATTTAGTACAGGAGATTTTGCGGTGCTTTATCGCATAAACGCCCAGTCCCGGGTACTGGAAGAGGCTATGATGAAGTATGGGCTTCCGTATAGGATATATAAGGGACTGCGCTTTTACGATCGAAAGGAGATCAAGGATATAATTGCGTACCTGCGTTTGATTGTCAATCCCGACGATGATGTCAGCTTAAGAAGAATTATCAATGTTCCGAAAAGGGGAATTGGCCCTGCTACCATAGAAGTTTTGGAAAGGGCGGCGGCAGAAAGCGGAGAGAGCATATTTCGGATTGCCGCTGATTTGGATAAATATAATATATTATCATCGAGGGCTGTGGCCAGGGTTAAGCCGTTCATTGATTTGTTGATCGGTTTAATGTCTGTTAGTGAGACCATGGGAATCGCTGATTTTATTCAAAGGGTTCTTCAGGAGACGGGTTACGAAAATGAACTGATACAGGAAAGGGATTCGGAAGGGCTGTCCCGATTGGAAAACGTAAAGGAATTTATATCGGCTGCCAGGGAATTTGAGACTGCGAATGAGGGTGCCGATCTGGCGGATTTTTTGGAAAATATCGCTTTGGTTTCGGATCTGGATAACATGGAAACCGACGGCTCAGCTGTAATGCTAATGACGCTGCACAGTGCCAAGGGTTTGGAATTTCCGGTGGTATTCCTGGTCGGGCTGGAGGAAGGCTTGTTTCCCCTTTCACGATCTGTTGAAAACCCGGATGAACTGGAAGAGGAACGCAGGTTATGTTATGTTGGCCTTACCCGCGCCAAAAAGTTGTTGTATTTGTCGTATTCCCAGAGAAGATCCATGTATGGAGACATGTTTAGCTGTATACCTTCCCGCTTTATCCGGGAGATTCCTGAGGATCTTCTGGAGCCGGCAGTGAGTGAACCGTATGTTTCTGGCTACTATGCCGTCGGCAAAGCCGGATACAGAAGCTTTCCACAAGGCTCTGAGGCCGGCGGGAATTCAAGATTTTCGCTGGGAGACAAGGTGCTGCATAAGCGCTTTGGCCGCGGCACTGTAGTAGCAATAGAAGGGGAGGGTACCGATCTCCGAATCAGAATTGCTTTTGAACAGGGCGGTATAAGAAATTTTATGGCAGAACTGGCTCCGTTAAAGAAACTGTGATATCAAATCAGATGTAAGATGGTGGTGTACCGATGGATATTGATAAGGTCAAAGCTGAAATCGAGAAACTTCGGGAAGAGATAAGGAAGCATGATTATTACTACTATGTAATGGATCAGCCGATCATATCCGATGCCGAATATGACGACCTTATGCGCCGGCTGGTATCGCTGGAACAGCAATACCCGGAGCTGATAACCTCTGATTCGCCTACCCAGAGGGTAGGGGGTCAGCCGCTAAAAGCTTTTGCAAGTGTCGAGCATCCTGTTCCCATGCTAAGTCTGACAAATGCCTTTAGTGAAGGGGAATTGAGGGACTTTGATCGGCGGGTGCGTAACGCCATTGGAGAAGCCGTAGAGTATGTTGTTGAGTACAAGATCGACGGGCTGTCGGTGGCATTGTGGTATAGAGACGGAATCTTTGTTCGGGGCGCTACTCGGGGTGACGGTCATGTGGGAGAAGACGTTACCGAAAACCTGAAAACCATTCGGAGCATTCCGTTAAGGCTTAACAGGCCGTATACCCTCGAGGTAAGGGGTGAAGTTTTTATATCAAAGCAGGACTTTGAAATATTGAATGAGGAACGGCGCCTGTCCGATTTGCCTTTGTTTGCCAATCCGAGAAATGCTGCTGCAGGTTCCTTAAGGCAGCTTGACTCGCGAATTACCGCATCCAGACCTCTGGATATCTTTATATTCAATCTCCAGCATATTGAGGGCTTTATGCCAGATACTCACTGGGAAGCCCTAAATCTGATGGCTGAACTGGGGTTGAAGATCAGCCCCTTTCTATACCAATCCGATTCCATGGAAGATGTTATAAAAGTGTGCCATGAATGGAATGACAAGAGGCATACACTACCCTTTGAAATCGACGGTATGGTGATAAAGGTGAATAATTTCAGATACCGCCAGCTTTTGGGCAGCACCTCCAAAAGTCCGAGATGGGCCATTGCATACAAATTTCCGGCTGAACAGAGGGAAACCATCATACGGGATATAATTGTACAGGTTGGGAGAACCGGTGTGTTAACTCCCACTGCCGTTTTTGATCCCGTATCCATAGCCGGTACAATGGTTTCCCGTGCCACCCTTCACAATGAGGATTATATAAAGGAAAAGGATATACGAATTGGGGATACCGTGGTCATTCAGAAGGCAGGGGATATAATACCCGAGGTGGTCGAAGTTAAAAGGGAAAAGCGAAGCGGAAGGGAAATCCCCTTTATCATGCCCAGGCATTGCCCGGCGTGTGGTGCAGACGTCGTAAGATTGGAGGGTGAAGCAGCAGCCAGGTGTACCGGGAGCGCATGTCCCGCCCAACAGAAGCGGCTTATAATCCATTTTGCTTCCAGAGACGCAATGGACATTGAAGGTTTGGGGCCTGCCGTTGTACAGCAGCTGCTGAATAATCACTTGATTAAGGATGCTGCCGATCTGTATTATTTAAAGCATAAGGATCTGGTTGAAATTGAGAGGATGGGAGACAAGTCGGCCACAAACCTGTTAAGAGCTATTGAGGACAGCAAAAACAGAGGACTGGCAAGGCTGCTTTTTGGCCTTGGGATTCGTCTGGTGGGGTTAAGAGCAGCACAGCTGATTGCCCAACACTTCGGAAGCATTGATAATATAATGAAGGCAAAGAAGGAAGAATTTTTGGAGATAGATGAAATAGGCGAAAAGATAGCCGAAAGTGTGGTGGCTTTCTTCAACGAAGAGCAAAATATCAGGATGATTGAAAAGCTGAAAAAAGCAAATGTTTTGCTTCAACAGGAGGCCGCGAATACGCGGGTTAATCTGCTGGAAGGTAAGACCTTTGTTTTGACGGGAACATTGGCTGGGTATACCAGAACCGAGGCCAGCCGACTTATTGAAGAAAGGGGAGGACGGGTAACCAACAGTGTCAGCAGCAAAACTGACTATGTGATAGCCGGAGAAAATCCGGGAAGCAAGCTTGAACGTGCCAGATCCTTGGGTGTAACGATACTCAACGAACAGGAGTTTCTACATCTGCTGGGAATTGAATAGTTTTAAAAATGTTTGAATAAATTCCATTATGATGGTAAAATACTGGGATGTAAAGGGTTAAAAAGAAAGGATGTGGAGCCATGGGAATGACTCTAAATGATATCGAATATTTGGCCGAAACAGCCAAATTTGAACTAACTCCGGAAGAAAAACAATATTTTGCCCGCTCCATTGATGAAGTATTAAAGTTTGCCGATAAACTTGCCGAGCTGAATACAGAAGGGGTAGAGCCTACAATTTATTTGCTCGGCATAAAAAATGTTTTTCGTGAAGATACGGTACAATCATCGATGGATAGGGATTTACTGCTTAAAAATGCTTCCGATGTTGAGGCCGGATGCTATCGTGTGCCTAAGGTGGTTGAATAATTTAAATATACGGAGGATGAAATATGGAATCATATAAGTTGACCGTTCACGAAGCTTCGGATTTAATAAAAAAGAAAAAGTTAACCTCTCAGGAACTTACTCAAGCGGCTATAAATCGAATAAAGCAGGTTGAACAGGACATAAAAGCTTTTATAACGCTTACGGATGAGTCTGCCATGGAAGAAGCCGAAAAGGTGGATGCGCTGATAAATCAAGGAGAAGATCTCCCCGGCATTGCTGGAGTTCCCTTTGGACTGGAAGACAGCATCTGTACCGAGGGAATCAGAACTACATGTGCTTCTAAAATGCTGGAGAATTTTGTACCACAATATGAAGCTACGGTTTTCGGCAAGCTTAAGGCTCAAAAGGGGATTCTTTTGGGCAAGCTTAATATGGATGAATTTTCGTTGGGGCTGACCGGTGAAACATCCTATTTTCTCAAGACCAGAAATCCCTGGGATGTAAATCAGGATATAGGCGGTTTTTGTATAGGTGCCGCTGCAGCGGTAGCAGCTGACGAGGTTTTTTATTCGCTCGCTGTCGATATGGGAGGCTCTTTGCGACGAAGTGCTGCTCTTTGCGGAGCGGTTGGCTTAAAACCGTCATACGGTATGGTTTCCAGATACGGTGTTATACTGTCCGCATCTTCTTTGGCTCAGATTGGCATTATAGCCAAGGATGTCAGGGATTGTGGCATGATCCTGCAGATTATATCGGGCCATGATGAAAAAGATCCTATGACCGTCCGGACGGATTTGAATGGTACCATACCAGCATCTGAACCAAGCATTAAGGGTATGCGTATAGGAATACCCAGAGAATACCTGGATGATCGTTTGAACAGCGATGTGGCCGAGGCCATTAAAAAAGCCTTGAAGGTTTTCCAGGATCTGGGCGCCTGTGTTGAAGAGATAACTCTGCCTAGCGTAGAATATGCTCCGGCAGCTTATTCTACCATACTTTCGGCAGAGGCCAGCTCCAATTTAGGCAGGTATGACGGTATAAAGTTCGGATATAAAGCGGAGGGCTTCAGTGACCTTGATGAGATGTACAAAAAAACCAGGAGCCAGGGATTTGGACAGCAGGTAAAGTTAAGGATAATGCTGGGCAATCATATTTTGAGCGCCGAGAATTGTGAGAGGTATTATTATAAGGCTTTACAGGCAAGGACTATAATTAAAGGGGAGTTTGAAAAGGCTTTTGAAAAATGCGATATAATAATTTCGCCTACCTGCTCAACAACGGGTTCAGAGTTTGAACGTGGAACTGATGATTTCCTCAAGGCTTTCCTTACCGATATATATACGGCACCGGCCGGCGTTATCGGTTTGCCGGCTTTGACAATCCCGTGTGGTTTTGACGATAACGGTTTTCCCATAGGAATGCAGCTTATGGGAAGGGCATTTGAAGAGGGCATTTTGTTAAAAGCAGGGCTGGCCTTCGAGCAAAATACCGATTACCATATCAAGCGCCCGGTCATAAACTGGAGGTGAAAAGATGAGATACGAAGTTGTCATTGGATTGGAGATACATGCCGAGCTTTCCACCAGGTCAAAAGCTTTCTGCAGCTGCAGCACGACCTTTGGTGCCGAACCCAACACCCAATGCTGCCCTGTATGTATCGGTATGCCGGGGGTATTACCTGTTATGAATAAAAAGGCTCTGGAATATACCATCAAAGCAGGACTGGCATTGAACTGCAACATTGCGAAATACACAAAATGGGATAGAAAGAACTATTTTTATCCTGATTTGCCGAGAGCATGTCAGATTTCCCAGTATGACATGCCTGTATGTCAAAACGGTTACCTGGATATAGTGGTAGACGATCAAGTGAGGCGCATTGGTATAAACCGTATTCATTTGGAGGAAGATGCCGGAAAACTGCTGCATGATCCTTATATGGATCATACCCTCGTAGATTTGAACAGAAGCGGTGTGCCGCTGATAGAAATAGTAACCGAGCCGGATTTGAGATCGGCTGAGGAGGCAAGGATATTTCTTGAAAACTTGAAAACTATTTTGCAATACATAGACGTATCCGACTGCAAGATGCAGGAGGGATCCCTGCGCTGTGATGTTAACGTGTCTGTAAGGCCCGAAGGACAGGAAGAATTCGGTGAGCGCACCGAGATGAAGAACCTGAATTCGTTCCGTGCCGTGTATAGGGCTATAGAATATGAGGCCTCCAGGCAGATAAGCATATTGGAAGAAGGCGGCAAAGTGCTCAGGGAAACGCGAAGATGGGATGACGGTGTGGGGCGAAGCTTTGCAATGCGTACCAAAGAACAAGCTCAGGATTACCGATATTTTCCCGAATCCGATCTTCCCCCGGTTGAGATAGAAGATGAATGGATAGAAAAAATCAGAAGGGAGATACCGGAACTGCCTGCACAGAGGCAAAAGAGGTATGTTGAGGAATACGGGCTTCCCGAATATGATGCGGGGATTTTGACAGCCTCCATAGATTTGGCCAATTATTTTGAGAAATGTGTTGAAATGTATCAAAATCCAAAAACCGTTAGCAATTGGCTGATGGGAGATTTTTTGAGGCTGGTTAACGAACGAAATATAGAAATAGCTGACGTTCCCGTATCTCCTGAAAACCTGGTAAATCTGTTACGCCTGATCGACGGCAAAGTGATAAGCGGTCCCATTGCTAAAACGGTGTTTGAAGAGATGTTCAACACCGGCAAGGATCCTGAAACTATAGTGGAACAAAAGGGCCTAAAACAGATATCCGACAGGGATGAACTTGTTGAGATTATAAAGAAGGTTATAGAGGACAATCCAAAGTCGGTAGAGGATTATAGGAAGGGCAAGAAAAAAGCTATGGGCTTTTTGGTCGGGCAGACCATGAAGGCGACAAAGGGCAGGGCCAATCCCCAGTTGGTAAATGAAATACTGATGGAACAGTTAAATAAATAGAATGCCGTAATGGCTTGATGGCATCAAGCTTTTGCTAAAAAGCTGAATTGTTGCGGATAAGCCTGTTATAGATAGTTCTATCAATGCAGGCTTATTCTATTTAATAAAATGTTTGATTTTAGAAAAAATAGTGATACAATATTGCAGTGGTACAACATTATATGAAGAATTTTAATGTTATTTGGAGGAATAATGTGAATACGGGCAAGATATCCAATGAATTTCTGAAAAACAGAATAATTTCAAATTTGCGGAGAAAACGCAGGGATGTATTGCTTGGACCCGGGGTTGGAAGGGACTGCGCCGTACTTGAGTTTGGTGATGAACTGTGCATCGTCTCCAGCGACCCAATCACCGGAGCCGTAAACCGTATGGGATATATAGGAGTCCATATATGCTGTAACGATATAGCCACCACCGGAGCCGAGGTGATAGGTGTCACTTTAACCATTCTGGCTCCTCCTTCAACGGCTATGTCGGATATCGAACAGGTGGTAATAGATGCTGAATGTGCTGCTCGTGAGTTAAATATAGATATATTAGGCGGTCATACCGAAATCACCGATACGGTAACGAAAATGGTAATTTGTCTTACTGCTATAGGTAAAGTCAGCAGGCATAAGCTGGTTTCATTTGCCGGCGCAAAGGTGGGAGATGATATAGTGATTACAAAAAAGGCCGGCATGGAAGGCACGGCAATACTGGCTTATGACAGGGAAGAGCTGTTAAAGAAGCACTTCCCGGCGGATGTGATTGACAGAGCCAAAAGCTATATGAATCAAATAAGCGTGATTAAGGAGGGCAGAATAGCTGGTGAATTCGGCGTACACGGGATGCATGACGCAACCGAAGGCGGGGTGTTGGGTGCCATATGGGAAGCCAGCGAGGCTATGGGCATGGGAGTGGAAGTAGAGACAGACAAGATACCCATTGCTCCCGAAACCCAGGTTATTTCCGGCTTTTTCGGCATCGATCCGTTAAGGCTTATATCAAGCGGTTGTATGGTTGTAATAACTCCAAATGGTTCTCAACTTGTTGAAATTTTTAAGGACAACGGAATAGACGCTGCTGTCGTGGGCAGGGTAATCGATGGAAATGATAAATGGTTGATAACCCAAAAGGGAAGGATTCCTCTCATGCCACCCGAGGCAGATCAGCTGTATAAAGCATTGCAGTATGATATTGATACATAACATGGGCAACGGGTAAACATAATATTTTTAATGCTGGATATTTGTGCTATAATACAAAAAAGAACATAATAAATGGTTTAATGGTATTGAACGAAAAACGATTGGGGAATGAATATCTATGATATATAGCATGACCGGGTTTGGCAGGGGAAAAGTAGCGGAAGGCGGCAGGGAAATAACGGTAGAAATAAAGACATTAAACCACCGTTTCCTGGATATATATGTTAAACTTCCACGAAGTTTGAATTTTCTTGAAGAGAGCATAAGGAACACGGTACAGCGATATCTGACGCGGGGCAGGGTGGAGGTGATTCTTGGTTGTTCGAACCAGTTCGGTATACCGACCGACGTCAGCATTAACCAACCCCTGTTGTATGCGTATCTATCGTGTTTTGATAAACTTGAGAAAGAACATAATATAGCGAATGATGTTACCGTATCTTCTCTGATAAATATCCCAGATATATTTATGGTAAGCGAAAATGAAGAGGACCATGAAAGCCTCAAAGAGATTGTGACAGAGTTGACAGAGAAGGTGCTGGATGACGTAAAGAATATGCGCAGTGTGGAAGGAGAAAAGCTGATGGCCGATTTATTGCAGCGCATTGGGCTGATAAAGGATATGCTGTCTGACATTGAAAAGCGCGCCCCTTACATAGTGGATGAGTATAGAGAAAAGCTGAGAAGCAGACTAAAAGATATTATTGAGGGCACGGGTCTGGATGAAAACCGGTTCAATATGGAAGTAGCATTTTTTGCCGAGCGCTGCAATATAACCGAGGAAATAGTGCGATTTCGCAGCCATATAGATCAGTTTATAAATACTCTGAAGGCAGGAGGACCTGCCGGTAGAAAGCTGGATTTCATTGTCCAGGAGATGAACAGGGAAGTTAATACCATTGGATCGAAAGCCAATGATTTAATCGTTAACAGTTTGGTGGTAGAAATTAAAAGTGAACTTGAAAAAGTAAGAGAACAGGTTCAAAACATTGAGTAAAATGAAAGGGAGAGTGTAATATGAGCATACGATTGATCAACATTGGATTTGGTAATATTGTTTCGGCAAATCGATTGGTTGCCATCGTCAGTCCCGAATCAGCCCCTATTAAAAGGATTATTCAGGAGGCCAGGGACAGGGGAATGCTGATAGATGCCACATATGGCAGAAGGACCAGAGCAGTAATAATCACTGACAGCGATCATGTAATACTATCGGCCGTCCAACCCGAAACGGTGGCCCATCGCCTTAATGTCAAGGATACTGCCCCTTCTTCATCCATGCAAACCGATGAAGAATAGTGGAGATATGAACAAAAAAGGTTTGCTTATCGTTTTGTCAGGGCCTTCTGGTGCAGGAAAGGGTACGATTTGCAGTGCTTATTTGAAAAGAAATCCTGAGGCCGAGCTGTCAATATCGGTGACCACACGAAAACCGAGGGTGGGAGAGAAGGAAGGGGTAAACTATTATTTTACCGACATTGAATCATTCGAAAAGATGATCAAAGAGAATAAATTCCTGGAGTATGCTAAGGTATACGGAAATTACTATGGGACTCCAAGGGAGTATGTTGAAGAGAAATTAGCGGCCGGATTTGATGTGTTGTTGGAAATAGATATTCAAGGGGCGCTTCAGGTAAAGGAAAAATTTCCTGAAGGTGTTTTTATATTTATTATTCCGCCTTCAATGGAAGAACTCAAAAGAAGGATTGTCAAACGCGGGACAGAGAACGCAGAGGCAATTTTCACAAGATTTCAAAGCGCCTACCGGGAGCTAAACTATATTTGCCAGTATAATTATGTCGTGGTAAACGATAGGGTGGAAGAAGCCGTGCGCAAGATAGAGGCTATTGTTTTGGCTGAAAAATGCCGTGTTGTCAGAAATAAAGGACTGTATTTAGGGCTAGAGGGAGGGGTTAACGAGTGATTTATCCATCGTTGAATGCTTTACTAAAAAGAACCGACAACCGTTATACACTGGTTGTTCAGGTGGCAAAGCGGGCAAGGCAGCTGGTAGGAGGGGCACCTCGTTTAGTTGAAGTGGATTCCGATAAGCCGGTTACCATCGCTACCAACGAGGTAAATGCCGGCAAAATATTATATAAGCGGACAAAAGAAGGTATTAAGTAGGATGGAAGCGGTACTTAAGGAAAAAAAAGTTGTAATTGGAATAACCGGGGGAATAGCAGCATATAAAGCTGCAGAGCTTGTGAGCTCTCTCATGAAACACGGGGCCCGGGCAAAGGTAATAATGACCAAGAACGCCACGGAGTTTATCAGCCCCCTTACCCTTGAAACCCTTTCCGGGAATCCCGTTTATTATGATATGTTTTCCCGCACCAGCCCATGGGAAATTGATCATATATCCCTTGCAAAATGGGCGGATGTTTTGGCAGTGGTGCCTGCAACGGCTAATATAATAGGCAAGGTATGTCACGGTATTGCCGATGATCTTTTGACCACTACCATAATGGCCACGCAGGCGCAGGTAATATTTGCTCCCGCAATGAACACCAATATGTATAAAAATCCCATAGTTCAGGAGAACATAGAAGCCCTTAAGAAGAAGGGATATATTTTTGTTTCACCTGCTGAAGGAAGGTTGGCCTGCGGTGACGTCGGAGAAGGAAAATTGGCTGCAATAGAGGATATATTGAGAGCCATAACCGATTATTTTGTCCGAAAGCAGGATCTGAAAGGGATAAGGGTGCTGGTTACGGCCGGCCCTACAAGGGAGTATTTGGATCCGGTGAGGTTTATCAGCAATCCTTCTTCGGGGAAGATGGGTTTTGCCATTGCTGCTGCTTGTGCCAGCAGAGGTGCCGAGGTGGAGCTGGTAACTGGTCCGGTTAGGCTGTCGCCTCCGGAAGGCGTAAACATGCACCCGGTTGAAACGGCTTTGGAAATGTATGAAAGGGTAATGAAGCTTTATCCGAGCTGTCATATTGTATTCAAATCGGCTGCGGTAAGCGATTACAGACCGCAGGCTTACCATGAGCAAAAGATAAAGAAGGACAGCGACCGGTTGGTGCTGACCCTGGTAAAGAATCCGGATATATTAAAGGAGCTGGGAAGGCGAAAGAAGGATCAAATCCTGGTCGGATTTGCCGCTGAAACCCATAATGTGCTGGAAAATGCAATGAAAAAGATACGGGAGAAAAATCTCGATTTTATACTTGCAAACGATGTAACCCAGTCCGGTGCTGGCTTCATGGGAGATACCAACAAAGGCGATCTTATAACCCGTGTAGGTGAAATTATCGAAATTCCTCTGTTGGGAAAAAATGAGTTTGCCCATAGGATGATCGATGAAGTGCTCAAGAGGAGCCCACATTTGGCAATAAGGAAAAATTGCTAATTATATGGGGGATATTGGGTGTATACTCCCCATTTTGGATGAGGTTGGTATGCTGTCTGTTTTACGGTTACGCCTAAAAAGGGAGGATGTAAGTGGAGAACGGGGTTTATGCTGGTGTAATAATAGATCAGGTTCATCCTATGGTTGATAGAATATTTCATTACAAGGTACCCGAAAGCATGGCTGAGCAAATAAAGATTGGGATGAGGGTACAGGTACCTTTTGGTGGGGCAAATAAGAAGCTGGAAGGCTATGTATTTCAGCTGGATTCCAGTGTGGATATACCGAGTGAGAAACTTAAATCCATAAGCAGGATATTGGATAGCTATCCAGCTATTCCTGAGAATATGTTCCCAATTATTTTATGGCTGAAGGAGGAATACCACTGCCTGACCATTGAGGCAATCCGATGTGTTATACCGCCAGGACTTCGCACAAATATGCGAAAAAAAACCAGATGTGTAGTTTATTTAAATGAAGCGGACAATTTGGAGGAGCATATCGATACCATTGAGAAGAAGTCCCAATATATGGCCGATATTCTCAGGCTGTTGGCCCAGGGCGATGGCCTTTTTTTGGATCAGTTAAAGGCAGCCACCGGCGCACCTTTGTCAAGTTTTAAGGCTTTGGAAAAAAATGGCCTGATTCAGATTCACCACCAGGAGGTATATCGCAATCCCTGGCAATACGAGCCTGATATTGGCAAACAGCCCAAGATTCTTACAGAGGAACAGGAGGAAGCGATTTCCGAGATACACCGGGCTATCAGCAGAGGATATGGCAGAATTCTTCTTCAGGGAGTCACCGGAAGCGGAAAGACAGAAGTCTACATCCACGCAGCCCGGAAAGCGCTGGAATTGAATAAACAGGTCATAGTGCTGGTGCCGGAGATATCCCTGACACCCCAAACCGTTGAGAGATTTAAAAATCACTTCGGCCAGCGGGTGGCCATAATGCACAGCGGCTTGTCCACAGGCGAGCGTTTTGACGAATGGCACAGGATACAAAACCAGCAGGTTGACATTGTGGTTGGAGCCCGATCGGCAATCTTCGTTCCGCTTCAGCGCCTGGGACTGGTTATAATCGACGAAGCCCACGAGGACAGCTATAAATCCGATATGAAACCCAGGTACCATGCTGTGGACGTTGCCCGGAAGAGGTGTGAGCTTGAGGATGCCGTCCTGCTTCTGGGAAGTGCAACTCCATCCATTGCGCAGCATTATATGGCGCAAAACGGAGAATACAAGATGATATACATGAAAAACCGGATTGACAACAACCCCCTTCCTCCGGTGGAAATTGTAGATATGAGGGAGGAAATAGCCAGGGGTAACCGGAGTATATTGAGCGGTTCGCTGTATCAGGCCTTGCTGGGTGTACTGAAGAAGGGGGAGCAGGCAATATTGCTCCTTAACAGAAGGGGCTATGCCCATTTTGTTTCCTGTCGTTCCTGCGGATTTGTGCTAAAATGCGGCAATTGCGATATATCTCTCACCTATCATGCATACGGTAAAATGCTTAAATGCCATTATTGTGGACAACAGTATTCGTATCCTTCTATATGTCCCAAATGTAAGAGCAGGTATATCAGATACTTTGGTGTCGGCACCCAGAGGGTTGAGGAGGATTTAAAAAAGCTGTTGCCGGAAGCCCGGCTCGTTCGCATGGACACGGATACCACCGCCACCAAAGGAGCTCACCGGCAGATATTGGAAGATTTTAGGGAAGGGAAATATGATATACTGTTGGGAACTCAGATGATTGCCAAGGGTTTGGATTTTCCCAGGGTGACGCTGGTAGGTGTGATTGTAGCCGATACGGCGTTAAATATTCCCGATTTCCGCAGCTGTGAAAAAACCTTCCAGCTTATAACCCAGGTGGCAGGTCGTGCCGGAAGAGGTGAGAGGGGCGGTAGGGTTATTATACAAACCTATCAACCGCGCCACTACGCGATACGATTTGCTTCTAAGCACGACTATTTCGGCTTTTATGAAGAAGAGATAAGAATACGAAGGCGGTTTTGTTATCCGCCTTTTTCCCATATAATAAGAATACTGATGTTAGATGAAGAGGAGGAGCAGCTGATAAAGCAGATCAAGGATATTGAGAATTGGTTGAGGCATCGTATTGAGCAGAATCAGATCCTTAAGCAGGGGCTAATAGATATAGGTTCATATTCGGCGCCTTTGGAGAGGATCAATAAAAAATATCGCTGGCAAATCCTCATAAGGATAAAAACCGATATGCTGTTTAAACAGGCATACCATCGTTTATTAGATGAATGTCTTGAAATGTTTATGGGCGTTAAGCAAACAATAATAGCGGATTTTTATCCCGTAAATCTGTTGTAGAGAGGAATGGAGGGCAGATGGCAATAAGAAGAATATTGAAATACGGTCAGGACGATATCTTGCACAAAAAGTCACGGCCGGTGGGAAAAATTGATAAAAGAATACTTCAACTGCTGGATGACATGGTGGAAACCATGAGATCCGCCGAGGGGGTAGGTTTAGCTGCACCTCAGGTAGGCGTATTGAGACGGGTGGTGGTAATTGATGTGGGCGATGGCCTGATTGAACTGATAAATCCCGAAATCATAGAGAACGATGGGCAACAGCAAGGTCCGGAGGGGTGTTTGAGCATCCCGGGAGTTGTCGGACAGGTTATACGCCCCGAGAGGGTAAAGGTTAAAGCCCTCAACAGGAAGGGTGAGGAATTCGAGGTTGATGGCACAGGTTTGCTGGCTCGCGCTCTGTGCCATGAGATCGATCACCTGAATGGGGTGCTTTTTATTGAAAAGGCTATACCGGATACGCTGGAGGGGGAATAATGCTGAGAGTGGTTTTTATGGGCACGCCTGAATTTGCCCTGCCGTCTTTGGAGGCAATATTTAATAGCGGGCATAGGATCATCGGTGTGGTTACCCAGCCTGATAGACCCAGAGGACGGGGCAGGAAGCTTGCTCCTCCTCCGGTTAAGGTGTGGGCTGTGGAAAGAGGTCTTACCGTACATCAACCGGAAAGGGTAAGAAATCCGGAATTTATCGCGATGTTAAGGGAGATGGAGCCTGATATCATTGTTACCGCTGCCTTTGGGCAGATTCTTCCCAAAGAGATCCTTGATATTCCTCCATTGGGCTGTATTAATGTCCATGCGTCCCTTTTGCCCAAATACCGCGGTGCATCGCCAATTCAGCAGGCATTGATGGATGGGGAAACCAGTACCGGCATTACCATTATGTATATGGATGAGGGCATGGACACGGGTGATATCATACTTCAAAAGAGAATCGACATTTATCCCGAAGAGAGAGCCGATCAGCTCCATGATCGGTTAGCCGTGTTAGGCGGACAGGCCCTGGAGGAGGCTTTGAGGCTTTTTGAGAAGGGAAGACCGGTCGGACAGCCTCAGGATCATGAAAAAGCAACATATTGCAAAAAGATAGATAAATCCATGGGAAGCATAAATTGGGCAGAAAGCAGCCTGAGAATCAAAAATCTGGTCAGGGGGCTTACACCCTGGCCTGGTACATTTACATTTTGCCAGGGACAGCGTATAAAAGTATGGAAGATAAAGGAATGGGAATACTCTAAATCAAAAGATCATATTCCCGGGCAGGTGGTGGCCGCTGATGAACACCAGGGTCTGGTAGTTGCCTGTGGTGATGGTTATGTCAGGCTGGCCGAGATACAGGCCGAAGGCAAGAGAGTTATGCAGGACGTTGAATTTATAAGAGGAAATCCCATTCCAGTGGGGACGGTCTTTGACAATGAGCCCTGAAAAGGAGTGGCTTATTGTTATCCGAGTAAGGGATATGGTGAGATCTGATGGAGCGGAAGGTTGATTTTGCGAGGGATACCGCCCTTAAAATATTGAAAGAAGTTAACCATGATGGCAAATATGCCAACATGAGTTTGAAGCAGCATTTGAGAAGAGCGAGGTTTAACGACAGGGACGCTGCTTTTATAACCCAATTGGTATATGGCACGCTGGAGAGACAGCTCACCATCGATTGGATTTTGGGTATGTTCTGCAAATCGAAGGTGACCAATCCATGGGTGGTTAATATACTGAGAATGGGCTGCTATCAGATAGTCCATATGGACAGGGTACCGGATTCGGCGGTGTGCAACGAATCGGTAAAACTTTGCAAGAAATACGCTAATAAAACATTGGCGGGTTTTGTAAACGGTGTGCTGCGAAATATAGTCAGAAACAAGGAAAAGATTGAAGTTCCCTCAAAGGAGACGGATATTGCAGAATATCTTCGATTGACCTATAGTTACCCGGCTTGGCTGGTGAAAAAGTGGATAGAAGATTATGGTGGTGACACCGCCGAAAAAATGCTTATGCCAGCAGGAAACGACGATTATATTACTATCAGGGTGAACAGGTGCAGAACATCAAAGGATGAGCTGAAGCTGCTTTTGGCTGATATGGGAATAGAGGCTGAAGACGGCCTGTTTATGCAGGCTGAGGCATTGAGAATAGGCTCTGTCGGGGATATTGAGCGAAATCGGCTGTATAGGGAGGGCCTGTTTACCGTCCAGGGGGAAAGCTCAATGCTTGTAGTGCATCTGTTGGATCCCCAAATGGATGAATTTATTCTCGATGCCTGTAGTGCCCCCGGGGGAAAAGCAACCCATCTTGCTGAGCGTATGGGGAACAGGGGTAAAATATTGGCGTGGGATGTTCATCCTCAAAGGGTTGATGCGTTGAAGCGTAATGTTCAGAGGATGGGCGCTGTCATAGTTGAACCCCAACTGCAGGATGCCAGTAGTTTTCAAGCCGATTTAAAGGAGCGTTTTGATCGGGTATTGATCGATGCCCCCTGTAGCGGTTGGGGTGTTATTCATAAAAAACCTGACATAAAAAATCGGATAACGATGGATGGTTTGCCGGCACTGTACGATGTCCAACGCAGGATTATCACCAACTGCAGTCGTTATGTGAAAACCGGTGGAGTTCTGGTGTACAGTACCTGTACCATGAATATTGATGAGAATCAAGGGGTGGTCGAGGCTTTCCTGAACGATAACCCTCTGTTTGAACCGGATGATTTTTCCGATTTGTTACCGGAAAAACTCAATGATTCGATTGTAAAAGCTGGTATGATTCAGCTCATTCCGTCAAGGGATGGAGTTGATGGGTTTTTTATTGCAAGATTGAGAAGGACGGGATAGTGATGGCTGAAAAAGCGGATATACTGGATTTTTCGTTGGAGGAGCTTGAACGGGCTGTGGAGGATTTAGGACAGCCCGCCTACCGGGCAAAGCAAATTGTTAAATGGCTACACAAAGGAGTAGGGCATTTTGATGAAATGACCGATCTCCCGCAGGCTTTTCGCCATACCTTACATGAACAATTTCGTATAGGTAAGCTTCAAATCCTTGAGAGTCTCCATTCAAAAAGCGGGTACGCAACAAAGCATTTGTTTTTACTGTCAGATCATAATATAATAGAATGTGTTGTCATACGCTATAAGTATGGCAATACTTTGTGTTTGTCCACCCAGGTAGGATGCAGGATGGGCTGTCAATTCTGTGCTTCAACGATTGGCGGCTTGGTCCGCAACTTATCGGCGGGGGAAATGTTGAGCCACGTGATAGAAACAAACAGGTTGCTTGAAGAAAACGGCGAGCGTAGAATAGGCCATCTGGTGCTGATGGGCAGCGGGGAACCATTGGATAATTACAAAAATACAATTGAATTTATGAAGATGGTTCATTTACCTGCGGGAATAAACATGAGTTATAGAAACATAACTCTATCGACATGCGGCCTTGTCCCCCGGATGTTTGAATTGGCTGATGAGGGCTTGCCGGTGACTCTGTCGGTTTCATTACACGCTCCCAATGATAATGTGAGAAAGCTTATAATGCCGGTTGCATCCGCATATTCAGTTGTTGACATTATCAAGGCTAGTCGGTATTATTATGAAAAAACAGGAAGGCGCATAACATTTGAGTATACACTGATTAAGGATTTAAATGATAGGGAAGAACATGCGGAAGAACTGGCTGAATTGATAAAGGGTTTTCCAAACCATGTGAATATTATTCCGCTTAATGAAGTCGAAGGCCTGGATTTTCGAAGGAGTCCGGAAAGGTCAATACAAAGATTTATTCAGGTGCTGAAATCCCGAGGTGTGGAGGTTACACGGCGCAGAGAGCTTGGCTTTGATATTGAAGGTGCCTGCGGGCAGCTGAGGCGAAGTTTCTATTCCGGCTCGGAAAGCCAGCATTATGAGAGGTGAGAGTATGGAGTGGGTCTTTTCAGCTTACAGCCATCCCGGCAAGATAAGGAAATCAAATGAGGATTATTTCTATGTACCAACAGAAACTGCAGCTGTAAAGAACCTTGTGATGGTTGCCGATGGGATGGGCGGGCACAATGCGGGCGAAGTGGCAAGCCGTATGGTGGTTGAGTCCATTCTTGAATATTACGGCAGCAACAATGAAAACATTACATCTTTGGAACAGGCCAAGGATTTGCTTATGAGATCCATTCAGCATGCCAACGAACTGGTTTATCGCCAATCCAAGGCTTTTGTGGAATACGAGGGAATGGGGACTACTCTGACTCTCGCTTATTTTTATGATAACAGGGCATGTATCGGGCATGTTGGAGACAGCTGTGCCTACTTGATACGCGATAGAGACGTGAAAAAGATAACCCGGGATCATTCACTGGTGCAGGAACTGCTGGAAAACGGAAGCATTACTCAGGATGAGGTTAATAGTCATCCGCAGAAGAATGTTATTACACGGGCGCTGGGAACCGGTAATGTTGTGGATGTTGACTATTATGAGATAGTTCTGCAGGATAATGATATTTTATTATTGTGTACCGATGGTTTGGTCAATCATGTGGATTTATCCGATAATGTTGATCTGTTCTATTCCCTTGAGTCCCTGGATGAAATTACCCTGGCATTGGGCAAAAAGGCGCTTGACGATGGGGGAATCGATAATGTTACCGTAGTTTTGGCCAAATACTCCTGTACGGCAGGAAAGAGGTGAAGTCTTTGCTAGGGAGGATACTAGGTGAAAGATACGAACTTATAGAAAAGATCGGCAGCGGGGGTATGGCCATCGTATATAAGGCAAAATGTCATTTGTTAAAGAGACATGTAGCTGTTAAGATACTAAGGCCTGAATTGGTGGAGGATGAAAGCTTCGTTGCTCGTTTCAAAAGAGAATCCTTGGCAGCTGCCAGCCTTTCCCACCCGAACATAGTTAATATTTACGATGTTGGGGAAGAGAATGGAGTATACTATATAGTTATGGAATATGTTAACGGCAAAACCTTAAAAGAATACATCAGGGAAAAGGAAAGGCTGGAATGGGAAGAGGCGGTTCGCATTGCAGCCCAGATTTGTTCTGCACTCAAGCATGCCCACAAAAATGGAATTGTACACCGGGATATAAAACCTCAGAATATATTGATAAGTGAAGACGGTACCGTGAAGGTAGCCGATTTTGGCATTGCACGGGCTGTTTCATCCGCAACGGTAACCATTGCCGGAGCCAATGTAATGGGGTCGGTCCATTATTTTTCACCTGAGCAGGCTCGAGGCGGGTATGTAGATGAAAAATCCGATATCTATTCACTGGGGATAGTGCTGTACGAAATGGTTACCGGAAATGTTCCTTTTGAAGGCGACACCGCTATTTCGGTAGCTTTAAAACACATTCAGGAGAGGGTTAAACCTCCCTGGGAGTTGAATCCAAGCATACCGAAAAGCCTGAATGATGTTATAGAAAAAGCTACTGAAAAGGATCAGGCCGGGCGATATCAAACCGCCGGTGAAATGCTTAGAGATCTGCAGCGTGTGCTTAGGGATCCTGAAGGAAATTTTGTTGTTCGAAACATTGACAGCGATTTGCCGACCCAGGTGATGGAACCGGTTAAACCCAATGCAAACCCGGGTGAACGGCCAAGTCGGGAAAAGCGCTCAGTGTGGCTTAAACTGATATTATTCATTATCCCCATGATATTATTATTTATTTTAATGTCATTCTTGGGAAGACAGATATACAATAATCATTTTGTATCCGAAGATGTTGAGGTTCCCGGCTTGATAGGTTTGTATGAAGAAGAAGCCAATAGGGTGTTGGAGGAGAAAAATCTGGCATTAAATGTTTTGGAGAGAAAACACAGCAATCAGGAAGAAGGCCGTATAATATACCAGGATCCTGCCGAGGGCATGAAAATCAAGCCCTATTCCGTTGTGAAGGTAATAGTCAGTTTGGGGCCGCAAACCGTAGTCGTCCCCAATGTGGTTGGCTACTCGCAGCGCGAAGCAGAAATAACCATTGAAAATGCAGGCTTAAGATTAGGGCAGCATGAATATATAGACAGCGATTTGCCCAAGGGGACGGTTGTTCGACAGAGCATAGAACCTGACACGGAGGTAGTGGATGGTACGGAGATAGTGCTGGTAATAAGCAAGGGACCGAAAATAGAATTGGTGCAGGTAGGAGAATATATAGGCCTTAAGGAGGACATTGCGAGACAACTGATAGATAATGATAATCTGAATGTAGGAAAGGTTACAAAGGAGTACAATGACGAGTACAATGAGGGACTTGTATTTAAACAGAGCCCGAACCATGGTGACACTGTCGAAAAGGGTACCAAGATAGATATTTGGGTCAGTCTGGGTCCAACGCCGATGTATCCGAAGGTATTGGAGATAAAGCTTCCCGAACATGAAGATCAGGAAGGCGATGACCAGGAAGGTGAGGAGCCAATGGTAAGAGTAACGGTGAAAAAGGCTGACAATGATCAAGCGGTGTATGACAGGATGCACTCCCTGGCTGAAGGTACCGTATATGTTGAGTTAAAGGACAGGGGAGTGGTCAAATATAATATATATATCGACGACGAGCTGTCAAATGAAATTACCATTGATTTTACAAAGAAGGAAGATGCCTCTTGATGGAGAAGGGTATTATTATAAAAGGAATAGGTGGGTTCTATGAAGTAATACTGGGTGATGATATTATACGATGTACTTTGAGGGGGAAATTTCGCAAAGATGGTATTACCCCCATGGTAGGCGACAGGGTTGAGGTAAACACAAAGGATGAGGTTATAGAGGCAGTTTTGCCACGGAAGAATCAGTTTAGGCGTCCTTTGGTATCCAATATTGACTATCTTGGAATAGTCGTGTCTGTAAAAAAACCTCAACCTGATCTGCTGCTTGTGGACAAGCTTATGCTAAGTGCCGCCGTCAATTCCGTCAAATCCATGATCATCATTAATAAAATAGATCTGGCAAAATCCTGGGCTGAGATAGAATATATAAAGGAAGAATATAAATTATCCGGTTGCACGGTTTTGTGTATATCATGCAAAGATGGGACCGGAATTGATGAGCTGATGAACGAATTGGGAAGGGGAATAACCGTTTTTGCCGGCCAGTCCGGAGTGGGAAAATCATCCCTTATCAATCGGCTGCATCCCTATGAGTCCCAAAAAGTGGGGGATATCAGTGCCAAAGCTGAAAGGGGTAGGCATACTACCCGAAGTGTCGAGCTCCTTGTATTACCCGATGGGAGAATGATTGTCGATACCCCTGGATTCAGCGCTCTGGGTGTTGATTTTACATCTCCCCAGGAGGTGCAGTCATATTATAATGAGTTTATTCCGTATATATCCGAATGCAAGTATTTGGGATGCATGCATTATAAAGAGCCGGACTGTGGAGTCAAGCAAGCCGTGGAACAGGGGAAACTGCCGGCGGGACGATATGAACGGTATATCCGGATTGTTGAAATGATCGATGAAGAAAGGAGAGGACAGAGATGGTAAAGATTGCTCCTTCGATCCTATCAGCGGATTTTGCAAAACTTGGGGACGAAGTTAAAAAGCTGCATGATGGAGGAGCCGATATTATACATATAGATGTGATGGATGGTCATTTTGTTCCAAACATGTCCTTTGGCCCCATGGTGGTCAGCGCCATTCGCTCCTTTACGGATCTGCCCTTCGATGTACATTTGATGATGGACAATCCCATGGATTATATCGGTGCTTTTGTTGAAGCCGGGGCCGATAGCATTACCGTTCACGGAGAGGTACTGCCCCATCTTCACAGAGCGGTTAATTATATAAAGGGCTTCGGAGTAAAGGCTGCTGTGGCCCTTAATCCTTCTACACCCCTTAGCATTCTTGACTATATTTTGGGTGATATAGATATGGTACTCATAATGACGGTAAATCCAGGTTTTGGCGGCCAGAAATTTATCCCCGTGATGATGGAAAAGATACGGCGGCTGTACGACATTAAGAACAAATCGGGCTTTGATTTTTCCATAGAGGTGGATGGAGGTATCGGGCTGAATAACATAAATGATGTGGTAAAGGCCGGAGCGGATATAATAGTTGCCGGCTCTGCAGTCTTCAATTCCGATGATATTGGAGCTACCATAAAGGCTCTGAGGGAAGAGGCATTGAAATGAAGGTGATTGTCGTCGCTAACGGGGATATTGGAGACAGGCGCAAGGTAAAGGAGATACTCCCGAAGGCAGATTATGTTATTTGCGCCGATGGAGGGCTTGAACACGCTGAGGAATTGGGATTGGCACCCGATTTAATTTTAGGAGATTTTGATTCTTTGGCCGGTGATATCCTGCAGCGCTATAGAGACGCGGGAATTCCAATTAAGGAGTATCCGCAGGACAAGGATAAAACCGATACGCAAATAGCTGTGGATTTGGCCATGGATATGGGTGCAAGTCATGTATATATACTGGGGGCATTCGGGAGCCGTTGGGATCATTCCTATGCCAATGTGATGCTGCTGTACAAGTTGGCCAGTAGCAATATTGAGGCTCAGATAATAGATGACCATAACACCGTTATGCTTTCAAATGGAGTGGTGAGGTTAACCGGACAGGTGGGTCAGTTTGTATCTTTACTGCCCTTTGGAGGAGATGTTCATATTGCGTATACTCAGGGTTTAAAATACCCTCTTATCGATAAATGGTTGCCCCTTGACTTCCCTTACGGTGTAAGCAATGTCTTTGTCCGGCCTAATGCTGAGATTCGGGTTGGAAGCGGCTGGTTGATTGTCGTCAAAGCAAGGGATTGAATCGGTCCTTGTAACCCATACCATGCAACCGACATATAATAGTACAAAGGGGAATAGATGATAAGGAAGTGGGGCGGTTGATCACCCGATTTTATCGTTCAAGGAGGAAAAAAGCCCAGACGCTGCTAGGCATATTGTTTATTGTTGCTGGAGCACTTCTGATCCTTATCTGGATACCGTTATGGATGTGGATATTTTTACTGGGATGCATACTTGTGTCTATAGGCATTATTATATTAAGATGACGGAGGTCGGCTGTATGGTGAGGATATACGTAATAAAACTGCCCAAGGTATTGGGTAAAATTGTGCGGAAACTGCGGAAGGCAGCTGCATCCCCCGGTTTATGAACCTGGGATTCAATGCTTTTAAAGCCAGCCAGATGATCAGCTTTTGTCTGAAGGGTTTGTACATGGCACTGCTTTTTCAATGAGCCCGTATAAAAGCAAAAAAAGATGGTGCATACGATGGATATGCATCATCTTTTTTTGCCTCGGAGACATTTGAGTCAATTATATTGCTGGAGAAGAAAGCTGTCAGATGATTACCGGAAGCCAATATTTTATGTTTTATGATAATAGAAGCTATTAATAAATGAACTTCGACTTCACCGTTCTACAAAATATTGAAGCCATATATGCTATACTTGTCCACGGGAAAATTATGCTAATAAGAGTAAGAATAAAATATGGATTTTCTGTATATTAATATATTTGTGGTGAGGAAATAACTGTCAGCAAGGAGTGGATACAGATGAGCTTTTTAGTTAAATTTCTCAAGATATTTATAGTAATTGCAGTTATAGCAGTCTGTGCTTCTGGCACGGCAAATACTTCTTCCGGGGTTTCGCAGTTTATATTGAGCAGGGAAGCAAAGATGAGGGTTGCAGATTCTGAGAATGCTTTTATATCACTGCCTAAAACAATAAAGATGTACATAAAGGTTTTAAATGGGGAGGACAAAGATGATGTCAAATCCACGTCAAACCAACAAAGACTGACCGAGGATGTAATAAATATAAGGGGTGATTTTACAGTCAAAAATAACTTAAGCAATAGCATAAAACTAAAAAGGATTTATTTCGAAGAGCTCAATATAGGAGTTGACCTGTACGAATTCACTATTGAAAGCGGGGAGGAGAAAAAGGTAAGTATCAATGGTACGTTTTCATATAATGGGAAGGATAATATAAATGGTGGCACAAAAAGCCAATCTGCAAAAGCCGTTTTGTTTTTTGAATGGGACGGGGGAAAGTCAGATATCTATAAAGATGTAGCTATTTATATTGAATCAGTTAAGGATAAGCGGGAAGAAGTGAAAGAAGAAGTGAAAAAGGAAAACATATCACAGGAGGAAAACAAAGGCGAAAATACAGAACAAGGAGAGGATACGGGCAAGGACGCTGATAATATGGAGGAAGATGCAGGCGAGAATATCGGGGCGGGAAAAGACCCAGCGGAGAATGGGACTAATCAATCCTTTTACAAGGAAGTGTAATGCAAATGAATGATGCAGCCGTTAAAGGGATTGAAATATTCGATTTTAAATCGGAAGAACTGAAGATAATACATAGATACAGATACTTTTCATGGTTGATAACATCCATGTTCTATTTTTGGCGTAACCCGGCTTCCCATTGGGTTTTCAGGATCGGAGTAATAGTCCTGTTGTTCATTTCATCCCAAATTACAATTGGCATATATAATAAACAAAGTAAATGGACAAAGAACGCAATATATTTCATTTTAATTGAAACCATGGGTATAATATTGCTGTTATTACCTACCGGTGGGGTCAACAGCCCTTTTATCTGGTATGCATTAAATCCCGTGCTGATTTCTGCAAGCTTTTCATTTTACTATTTCTGTTGGCTGAATTTATTGTGCTATGTATCCGCATCGATTGTAATATCTTACCTGTTCTACAATCCGAATGGCGAAAGCCTGGGCTTGATGGTAATGTCAAATGCCCATTTGATTCTGATATTTATACTCATGACTCTGGCTGTTCATTTGTTGACTAAATTGACTTCAAAATTGAAAGCCCAGAGCGACAGACTATTGGAAGTAAATATACAGTTAAATCAGGCTAACAGTAAAATTCATGAATCAATAGCGCATATTATGTCTCTCTATGAAGCCGTTGAAGTTCTTACTTCCAACAAAAATAAGAGGGAAGATATCTATAATATATTTGCCGAATATATAACTAAGCTTACAGGTGCTGAAATGGCTTTTTTCTGGTTAAAAAACGGTGATGGAAATGCTTCCGATGTGATTTCAATAAATCCCGATGTGCCGGAGAATATGAAAGTCAGCCTCCTGCGCGGCATAAGGGATATTGATGATGATATTTCATTATCAGATGAAATACTAAAAATTAATGTTGATGGTTATAATTTTCACGCTTCTGCTGTAAAGTTGACTCCCGGAGATTGGGGTTTAATCGGTTTTGAAGCCAATAATGACGATTCGGAGATCATAAAAGAGGAGCATATAAAACAATTGAAATTTATAACCAGGTTGGCGGCAATAGTGCTGGAAAGATTTCATTTGGAAGAAGTTACGGAAAGGTTGATCATCGCTGAAGAACAAAATCGAATTGCCAATGAGATGCATGACAATGTTGCCCAGGGATTGTTTGCCATAATTTATGCAATCAATTCGTTAATCCAAAACAGGGACAAAATGTCAGTCTCCCAAATACAGGAAAGCTTACACTTGCTGCAGAAATCTGCTCAATTATCAATGGAGGAGTTGCGTTCCACCATATACAGACTCAGTTCTAAAAAGGGAGGGCAAAAATCTTTCAAACAGGGTTTATCCGAGTATATTAATACTATCACTAAGCTAAACAATATCAGGATAAACCTTGAAATAAACGGGGATGAAGAGCTGCTTGGCATTCAGAAGAAAAGGGGATTATACAGGATCATATGCGAAGCTACAGGTAATGCCATACGACACGGAAAATGCAGCATGATTGAGATAAAGCTTGATATTTATAAGGCTTTCGTTGAGCTTAATATTGCCGATAATGGTGAAGGTTTCGATTCAGGTAATATAGACAGGGGGGAAGGGAGCGGACTGGGAATCCGTAACATGAGCAGGATTGTGGAACTATTTGGCGGTAAAATAACCATAGATGGAGAACCGGGCAAGGGCACCGTAATTAACGTACGCATGCCCAACGATATATCCATACCAGGAAGTCGGGAGGGGATAGCAATATGAAGATAATAATTGTGGATGACCATCCTTTGGTTAGAGAAGGCTTGGCTTTGTATTTAAATATGGAAGAGGATATAGAAGTGATTGGTGTGTGTGCCAATGTATCAGAGGCGCTGTCAATGCTGAAAAGTGAAAAGCCCGATTTGGCTTTGATAGATCTGAAGCTCGGGAAAGAATGCGGTTTGGACATAGTAAAATCAGCCAGAGAATGGGAGTGCAGCAGCAAATTCATAATCCTTACATCCTCAACTTCCTATGAAGATTTTCTTATGACGGTAAAATGCAATGTAGATGGCTATATTTTGAAGGAAGCATTGCCGGAAGAGCTGTTATATGCTATACGCCTGGTCAGTTGTGGCAGGAGATATTATGACCCTAAATTAATGGAGTATAAACTGCATTATAATGAGAACAACTTTTATGAACAGCTGACTCCTCGAGAAAGAGAAGTGTTATACGAGATAGGACGGGGGTTGAGCAATCAGCAAATAGCCAAAAAGTTATTCATCACGGAAAGTACCGTGAAAAAACACGTCGGTCAGATATTTGCCAAATTGGGTTTAAAGGATCGGACTCAGGCAGCTTTGTATGCAAATAATATAGAACCAAAACATATCAATTAATACTACTTAAGTAGCATTCTATAATTGTACCCTGGTGCAAGCAAATGTGCCATTTAGTTGGATTTTAAAATTTGGCAAAGATGCCATAATATAACTGAAAGTGATAAATAAAAAATTAGGAGGGATTAAGGTGAAGAGAAGATTTTTTGTAGTATTTACCCTTTTGATAGTGGCATCTTTGCTAGCAGCTATGGGTTCAGGTGCTATTGATGTATTTAGTGCAGAAAGAGAAGTAACTATGAAAGTAGTAAGTGATGCAGAGGGATTGATATCACTTGAGGGAGATGGGAAATATGCAAAGGAAGGAACCAAAGGAAAAGAAAAAGGGAAACTGTATCTGGATTTTACCAATACATCAGTGGGTGGCCAAGGGCTAAATCCGCAGGCGATATCTGAGTTTCATGAAGTATTCAGAGTAACAAACAAAAGTGAAAAAACAGTTTATGTATGGTTTGAGGCTAAAGGATGGGATTCGCAACACAATGCTGGATTACAATATATAGTAGATAAAACCAATGGAAATATTATCAAGGCGACAGATACATACAAAACAAATACCTTATTAACCACGACAGGGTGGAATTTTAAAAATGGTGTAGGCAATATGGCATATGTGCAACTTGATCCGGGAGAATATTTTAGCGTCAAGATTACTGTTGATACTAGATTAAGCAATGGTTATGGAAATCCTTACTATAATTGGGATCACACAGTAATTGTTAAGGCCAATACCACTGCGCCAGTTCAGAAGTAAATACAATCAGTGTATAAAACATAATAATGCTAAATAGAACTATAGATTAGGGCTCTAATCTATAGTTCTATTTTATTAATCAGGGAGGAAAGCATGAACAAAGTTTTGAATCCTAAAAAACTGATTTATTTTTTTCTGATATTAATATGTGTATTTATCGTTTTTGTAAAGTATATGAATCTGAATGACAAACTTCCATTTGGGCTCTGGTATGTTCAATCTGATAGTATGAAACCTACGATAACAATTGATGATGGCTTTATTCTTATTAGATCAAATGAATATTCTGTCAATGACATAATAACGTTTAGACCTCAGGTCTTAAATGATGAATATGTAACCCATAGAATTATTGATGTTACCGATGATGGTAAGTATATAACAAAGGGAGACTATAACCAGTCGACGGATCAGGAAGGTGGCGAACCGGCCGTCGATAAAGAGTATATTGTTGGAAAAGTTATGGTGATCAATGAAAGGCCCTTTATTATACCGAATTTGGGAATTATCTCCCGCAGGATTAATGAAATGGTGGGAGATATTAACGTTTTCAAATTATTATCCATGGGAATCTTTGTATATCTGATAGGGTATATTTTGGATACCTTTGCTGAAAGAAATAAGCCTTCAAATAAGAAGAAACTGCGTTTGATTGATATCGCCCCATATTTTGACTGGGTTTTTCTTATACTTTGCGCAACTTTGCTTATCAATATTTTCTTTCTGGTATGGACAATAAAATCCTGGGGTGCCGAAGAAATTGGCTATGTTGTTGTGTCTACAGAGGGAATTTCAGCCCCATTGCCCGGTGAGGTGTTTACAGAGACAAGGGCTTTGGAAAACAGGACTTTGTTTCCCTTTGTTACTGTGATGGAAGCGCAAAGAGCTGGGGTGGAGGTAAATCCAAAAAAGCTTAAACTGCCACCAAAACAGCATCATGAGTACCTTGTAGTCATAAAGGCACCCGATGATATAGGATATTATATAGAAAGGATACACAAAAAATCCTATCCCGATTTACTGCCGGATAAACTCCTGGTTTATTTATATTCAAAAGGCGAGATTCTACCGCTGGTGGTTATATTCGGTCCAGTCATTCTTCTGAATATTGCTCTTTTTATATGGTGGAACAGGCGTTGGCAAACCGGAGAGAAGGAAGTCATGGGATGGTTGATAGCATTGAGGAAATTGTTAAAACCCGTGATCAAGTATTTCCAAAATGCAGGATGAAATAATATAAAAATAGGTGCCGAGCTCTTTTTTTTTTTACAAGCTGAACAAGCAGAAAATATAAAAAGCAAAACTGTAAATACATATAATTTATGACATATTGCTTTTTTTGAAGGAAAAAGCGTTGAGAATGTATAATTTATAATAAAGAGTAAAAGCAGGGAGGATGAAATTTGTTATGATACCAACAGTAGATTTTTTCGGGACACGGATAACGCGTTTAATCCTGGGAGATAATCCTTTTAATGGACACTCTTATATTCCGGAAATTCATGACGGTGAGGAAATGATGGACTATTATACGGCTGATAATTGTATAAGGGCACTGTTTGAGGCAGAGGAAAGTGGAATAAATGCATATATGGCGCTGGCAGACCCCTTTATACTGCGAGTAATTCGGCAGTACCGCAAAGAGGGCGGAAAGATGAAAATTCTTTTTCAAACTTATCCTGCTATAGAATTGGAAACAAATCTCTGGATGATGGAAAAATGTGAACCTATAGCCATATACCATCAGGGAGGAACGGCAGATTACATGTATGAGATGGGAGATATCGACGGCTTGAGTAAAAGAATAAAACTGATAAAGAACACCGGACTGCCTACAGGTCTGGGTACCCATGTCCCTGAAATAGTGCTGCAGGCTGAAGAGGAGAATTGGGGTGTTGACTTTTACATGACATCTCTTTACAATGCCCGAAAGACTCAGCGCGGGCAACAGAGCGGCTTTATAACGGGTAAACCAAAGCATTTAGTGTTTTATCCTGAAGATAGGTTTTTGATGTTTGATGTCATTAAAAAAGTCAATAAACCTTGCATAGCATTTAAAATTTTCGCAGGAGGCCAAGTTTTTTATAATAAGCCGGAGGAAGAAATTCCCGCCATTGTAGAAGGTGTATTCAGGGAAACATTTGAGAACATTAAGCCTAATGATTTGGTGTGTATCGGTGTTTTTCAGAAGTACAAGAACCAAATAAAGGAGAATACGGACATAGTTAAGTCAATATTTAAGTCAGGTAAGGGATAAAAACCCGGATGGTAAACCAGGTTTGATTTGGATTGTTGCAGATAGGGTTATTACACTGTTTCAATGAGAACTTAATAATGAAGGATTTTAAGAACTGCTGTAGAATAAAAGAATAAAATTATAAAATGGGGGATAGCGGCAATGAGGCTTATAAAGAAGACAGGCGTATGGGACATGTTCAGACGTGAAACCAGCCTTATTATCACGGATGAGAAGACTCTGGACAACATTATCGAGGATCCGTCGAAACCCCTGTTGGATAAGGACAATAGGGGATTCTCGATGGAAAAGCGTTCCTTGTATGATGAAAAAACAACTCTGTTGGATATCTGCCGGAAGGGAAAGGAAAACAAAGCGGAACAGCTGGCCGTGTCTTATGATTTCTTCTTCGGCGGCAGCAAGAGGGAGAATTATCCCGACAGCGAGAAGACTATAAAGGCATTTAAAATAATTCATGATACAGCCAAAGAATATGGAATGGGTTTTTCAGCCAGTATAGTTTCTCCACTCGATATTGGAGGCGGATATGCCCGGAAACATGAGAATACAGGTTTCACCTATCAGTTTGCCGAGGGAGCCATAAAGCCCGACGGTACATATTCCATTCCGGTTACTCTTCAGACCCAGTGGCTCAATAATAAAGGGCCGATACAGCTTAAATTGGAGAAGGTAATGGTGTTTGCCTTCAATGAAGAAAGAATCGAGGATACAAATCTGTTCTATGTGGATCCAAATGACATAAGGGACATTTCCGATACGGCTCAATATGAGATTGATGAGGAATCGATCCATGTTTCCTTCAACGGTTACGGAAGCGGAAACATGCGGGTGTTCGGAAAAACATCGGAGGGCAACAGGTATTCAAGATGCATGGCTGTGATGATCTACAGGACGCCGGAGCTTGATTATTTTGCGGAGGATGCGCTGGATTATATGAAAGGGATAATCGATCTTCACCATAAAGCGGGCATCAGTTACACGGGTTTCTACTCCGATGAGATGCATATTCAATTCGATTGGGACCTGTTTAATCACTTTGGAGAAAATGAAATCAATACCCGTTATGTTTCCAGGGGATTAAAGGATGAATACGCCAGAAGATACGGAGAGGAATACAGGGATTTTGAAAAATATATGATCTATTTTGCCTATCATCAGCATGACTTTCTGGATGGAGAAGAGGGAAGGGAAGCAAGCCAGCATGTGTTTGGGAAGGATGAAAAAAGCATATACGAGACCTGGCTGTTCCGCAAGCGGTATTTTGAAATGCTGCAACGTCAGGTAGTGGATCTCTGCGTTAAAGCCAAGGAATATGCTGAAGAGCTATTCGGCGGTCCGATTCACACAAAAGCCCACTCCACATGGCAGGAGTCCCCGACCTGTGATCGCTTCTATAAGGAGGCCCTGTTCTCGGAATGGCAGCGGGGGGATATTTCACGATATGATTATACTCCCAGCTATTATTGGTCCTCTTCCATACGCGAAAATATAGCTGCCTGCTACGATTATTTCAAGTGGAATGATTTTTTGACCGGCGGGGGCACCGATCATCCTGAAGGAGGATTTGCCGACAGAAATTACTATAGCCAGGCCTTTGCTTGCAGCCTGGCAGTTCTCAACAAAACCCCAATTGCTTATAACGGAAGCTGGGGAAGCCCGAAGGAAGTCCTCAGGCGAATACGAAATGTGGGTACTGCCTACGGCAATCTGACCAATGCTTTTGAGCACAATCTGGTGCAGGGATTGACATCGAGGGAGACCGATGTACTGGCCATATACCCGTTGGATTTAAATTATGTTGAAGAGCGCTTTGGCAGTTGGATGGTACAATACGGCTATTGTAACTATATAACTGAAGATAAGATCCTTGAAGAGAAGCCGGAGATTGAGGATGGGCATCTTGTTATCCGGGGAAGAAAATACAGAGCCCTGGTAATACTTTTCTCTCCTTTCATCAGACCGGAAACCCTCGATTTGATTCGCAAGTTTGTGGAGAATAGGGGAAAGGTTCTTTGGACATCAGTTTATCCCCTTGAAGCCCGCAGCAATCCTCCTGTGTTAGGGGATTGGATGGGGTTGTTTGGCATAAAATCAATACAGCCGGCCTATAGAGGATACTGTCAGAAGGATGAGATGGTCAAGTTCGAAAACAGTCTGTCAGGCGTGGAAGATATGCCGATTTTGACCGATATGCTGCCGGATTACCTCTATCCCGTACAGCCGGCTGAAGGGGCTGAGGTTGTGGCTAAAGTAAAGGATATGGTTGTGGGTGTTGCCAAGAAATACAGCAGCGGTGGTACGGCCGTTTATTTGGGCTTCCGTCCCCGGGATGATCAATCCTGTTCCACCGGTCGGGATGTTTCCACCCTGTTCTCGGTTCTGGTGAAGCTGGGAGCATATAAACCGGATGGATGCGAAATCAGGTCCCGGCGATCGGACAGCCGGTATCTGATGAACCGATTCCCCAACGGAAGCGTATCGATTACCAATCATTATCGAACGTTTTATGAGGAATGGGATGGGAAATTTTTCAGGGATGAGGATGAGGATAGGAAGGCTTTGGCAGGCAGGAAACTTCCGCCTGTGGAAATAGACCTGACGGATACGGAGATTGGGGGAAACAGGATTACATACTCGGGAATGGATGTTTTGACCTACCGTCTTGATGAGAATAACAGGCTGGTTGGTTTTGCAGGAAGCAGTACGACCGGTATTTCGATAAACGGAAAAGAATACAGCTTTGTTGAAACTCCCACAAATGTGGTTTGGACCGAAATTGCCAGGGAGCATTTGACGGATGAAGTCGCAAGGCTGTTTGTAGTTAAAATAGATCTGCCAGGTGAGGTCAGGCTTCCACTGCCGATCGATAGCCCGGAAGACTATAGTGCAGGCTTGTGCGGTGATTCTGTATATGAGGTATACGAGCCGGTGAAATTCAGATACGAAAATGATTGTTTGATTCTGAATATTGATGAAGGAACTGCCGGAAAGTGGATTGCTGTATATAAGAAAAATTAATGGGGGAATTGGCATGTCCGAGAAAAAATATTTGAATCATTTAAACGGCCCTGTAGCCGGTAAAGATGGACTGGGACGGAAGCTTCCCATGATTGATGAGGTTGGACCCAGAAGGCCTGATCGCTATGTGGGAATATTCTATTTTGTTCATAAGGGACCCGAAAACAGTGGCCAGCCCATCAATGTAACGGAGGTGCTTGAAAAATACCCGGAAGCTTCCAAGGATTTCAACCATACGGCTTGGGGCCCGCCAGGCAGTGTATACCACTGGGGTGAACCCCTTTTTGGTTACTATCTGACCGATGATGAATGGGTAATCCGCAAGCATATAGAAATGTTGACCTACGCAGACATTGACTTTCTGGTATTCGATACCACCAACAGGCTGACTTTCAAACACAATTGCAAAACCATCATATCAATCCTGAACGAATATGTTCAGGAAGGATGGAAGGTACCGCAGATTGTATATTATACAAATACCAGGTCCGGCGAAACCATTCGTGAGATTTATGAAGACATATATAAAACCGGTTTCTGCCCCGATACATGGTTTTGCTGGGAAGGTAAGCCTTTGATCATAGGAATGCCGGAAGAATGTCCGGAAGAGATCCGGGATTTCTTTACCTTCCGTTTATCCCAGTGGCCTACCGAACCCTTTAAAGAGGGAGGCTTTCCATGGATTGCCTTTGAAAGGCCTCAGCATGTATTCCGCGATAAGGACGGGAATGCGGAGGTAATAAGCGTATCGGTTGCCCAGCATCCCCAGATAAAATTCGGGGACTCAGCCATGTATGGCGAGGTTCGCAACAGGGGCAGGGCCTTCCGTGATGGTTATAATGACAGGACTCCCGGTGCTTTGCGCTGGGGTTTCAATATTGCAGAACAGTGGGAATATGCCATTGAGCAGGATCCGAAGATCATATTCGTAACAGGATGGAATGAGTGGACGATGGGGCGTTTTAAAGGACCTAAAGATCGGCCTATAACGTTCATTGATCAGGCAAATCAGGAGTTCAGCAGGGATATAGAACCAATGAAAGGCGGGCATTTTGATGATTATTATATGCAGCTGATAGACTATATACGTCGATTTAAGGGCGTTGATCCCGTCCCGCAGGCAGGGGCTAAAAAGACCATTGATATAAGGGGCTCTTTTGGTCAATGGGAGGATGTACAGCCCGCCTATTACGATATGCCCTTTGGAAACGTTAAACGGAATCATCCGGGATATGGCGGAGTTATCTATAAAAACGATGGCGGCAATCATGATATAGATATAATGAAGATAGCCCGGGATGATAAACGCCTGTATTTTTATGTCAGAACTCGTGAACCTATCGTAAGATACTCCTTTACTCCATGGATGCGTCTCTATCTTCACATAGAGGGAAACGATCATGTGGGATGGGAAGGTTACCAATACGCCTTAAACCTTGAGTTGATAGACGGTGATTTTTCCATAGTTCATAAAAGCCTGGGCGGATGGAGGTGGAAGCCGGTAGGCCGTGCTCCGCTTAAAGTGGAAGGCAATGAAATGATGTTATCGGTGTCCAGGGAACTGCTGGGGATAGGCAAAGGCGATGCCCCCTTCGAGATCCATTTCAAATGGGCAGACAGTATAAAGGGAGATTGGTCAATAGAGGATTTATATCTCCATGGTGACACCGCCCCATACGGTCGCCTGAATTTCGTATATGCATGCAAATAAACATATTTTCTTCCTGATAGCTGAAATTTGTTGAAATTTACAAAATCTTATTAAAGGCTGTTTATAACTAAAGGTGCATGAAAAGAACTGCTGATCATTACATGACTTTGGAAGGAGGATAAATATGCCCCGGTATACAAGAGCAAGCTATGCCAATGAGATGCTGGTTCTGGAAAACGGTCACATGCGTATAGAAGTGTTTAAACGGATTGGCGGATGGGGATGGGCTGAAATATATACACCCGCAGGGAAATTCATGGGCGTTTTGGAACATTTGGGTGAGATCATGATACGAGATCTGGAGATCCCCATGCGCCTGGAGGCCGACGAGGTCCAGCGGGAATCGGGAGATTTTGGAGAGCGGCTGATATTTCCGGTTAAGTCGGTTGTGGTACAGGAAAAGCTTAAGGGGACGTCTTTTGCCAACTGGATTCACTATCCCTTTTCCGAGCCCTTTCTTGTGGGAGAGGTGAGCCTTACCCTGGTACCTGATGAACCGGTATTGTATATATCCCATAGGCTTATTTCAAAGGCCAATCTCTATGTGCGGTATATCCGCGGTCCCTGGCTTAAAGTGGGCGAATGTTCATTTGGAAGCCGAAAAACCGATGCCATCTTTCCCGGAGTGGAATGGCTGATTGGAGACGAATGGTCCAGCGGAACCGACTGGTTCAAAGATCCCTGGGCTTTGAGATTTGCCCCCCATCCCAACAAGGTTTCCATACCCGTCATGGCATGTAGTTATGATGGTGATGGGATAGGAATGGCATGGGATCCCAACCGGGAGGTTACGGGCTGGTTCAATTATCGCAGATGCTGTCCCCAACCAGTCTTTGCATCCCCCAATTTTGTGGACAGGATGAACAATCATCTGATGGGACTAATGGTACCGGATGCCGAGATAGAGGCTTTGGAAAACAGGGTATATGCCGAACCGCCCCTGGAATTGCATCTGGATCAGGAGATAGAGTTTGATGCGGAAATATTTATCAGCCGTGGAAACAGCCTTCAGGTATTGGTGGATTGGGTGAAGCGACATGGTCTGCCTGGCGTACCGTTGAGCCATGAGGATTTTCGATGGACACTGGATAGAATTGCTGACGCATATAATACCAGGTTCTGGTATGAGGAAAAGGGGTTCGGGAATGAGCAGCATCCGGATGGCATAGGACCCAACATACCCTTGTTCCTGGAGCGGTATATAAGGGAGAATGACGGCAAGCCCACAGCCATGGAATTGAAGAAAAAGATTGAATGGTGCCAAAAGCAGGGAAAAGGCAGAAGCAGGGATATTTACGGGCGGATAGGCCTGACAGGTGGGAATGAGCGGGAGAAGCTGCTGGAGGAAGGCAAAAAGATTCTAAGCTGGCAGAGGGAAGACGGTTCCTTTGGTTTTGAACCCGACGGCAGGCACTATATGAAGGATGATTTTGTTGTTGCCCGTTCCTTTATTGAACCCATGGGATTGGCCCATGATACGGCTTTGGATATATGTGCTGTGCCCGCCATACAGCTATTGAGGCTGTGGGAGAAGACCGGGGTGGAGGCTTTTAAGGAGGGAGCGCGTAAGGCTTTGGAATACTGCATGCCGATGACCCGTCCCGAAGGAGGAGATTTCTGGGAGACCCCATTGCACAGCCCGAATCTGCTGGCTGCCGGACACGGAGCAATTGCCTATTATTTAGGCTATAAAGTCTTTGGTGATGAACGGTACAGGCAGAAAGCCATTTACTGGCTCAGATCCCTTTTACCCTTTACTCACCTGTGGGAGACGGAACAGGTTAGGATGCTCTATAACACGAAGCCATGTCTGTGTTCAAGCGATTGGTACTTTGCCAACTGGGTACGGGATCACGTCCAGTGGGAAGTACTGGAAACCTTTGCTGCATCCGTTCAGTTGGGTATTGACTGGGGTGAGGTGGATCCCGAAGTTGACTGGCATTTGTATCATGAGGGCATTACTTCGGCTGCCATCCGGTGGGTGATCGATCACAGGGACAATAAATGGAAACCCCACAATATGCCCTGGACGTTAAAGGCATACAAGGAAGGGCGTTTTGATGGATGTTTTCCCGACACCCACAACACCACCACCGGAAATTACGGTGGCATGGTTATTATGCCGGATGTTATTGCCGTAAATATATACGGTATATTGGACTATGGTAGAAAGGATATATAAAAAATAAGTAAAGATAAGGGTTGAGCAAAGAAAGGAAAATTGTGATGGAATTTAAAGGAATATTTAATTCTGGGGAATTAGTACAGCATATTTGCATTTTCTAATATTGAACATGAGTTTACAGTTTTATAGAAGTATATTATAATAAACCATAATAGTTATCAGTTTTCAAATATATATTACATGGGCTAATAAATAACTTCAAAATACATCATCTTTTATGAACCAGCAATAGCAGTTGGAGTTAACATATATCTGTCTTCTATGAAAGCTATAAGCTGATTGGCGGGAGCGATCATAGTCTTTTAAAAAAAGCAGCAACAAAATTAAAAAAATATGTTATAAAAGAAGGAATTTTGAGATTTATATCGAATATATAAAGTACACCATATAGTTACGCGGGTAACTGAGTAATTTTGTGTGATGGGTGTTGTCGGATGGCTGACTTGATAGCTGTTGAAGATTTAGCTGATGTACCCAGGGATGTCACCAGGGGAAACGAAAAAAGACGGAAAATGGTAACGCGAAAAGAAGTCGCGAAAGAGGCCGGGGTATCACCGGCAACGGTTTCCCATGTAATAAACAACACAAAGTATGTGAGCCCCGAACTGCGCAAAAGGGTGGAAGAGGCTATCCGTCGTTTGGATTATAGGCCGAACATGGTGGCCAGGAGTTTAGCCACCAAGACTACAAAGCATGTGGGCATATTGGTAAATGATATTACCAATCCCTATTATGGTGAAATTGCACAGGGGATGGAAGAGGTGGCCCGCCATTATGGATACATGGTGTCGCTTTGCGTAGCCAGCGGAGATTCCGAAAAATATTTTGCAAATATCTTGCAGCGACAGATGGACGGCCTGTTTATTGCAACTGTAGAGCACGGATTTTCTTCGTCTCAACTTGAGAAACTCAAGAAATCGGGTATTGCGATTGTTAACGGAATGGACAAAGAGAAAGCTTCAATTATCGATTTTGATTATGCCGAGACCATCGATGAAACGGTTAAATATCTGAAGGATATGGGCCATATCAGAATTGGTTTTTTAAGCGGCTTATCGATTAACCATCCGGGGCACATGCGCTACCAAGCTTATGTCAGTGCCGTAAAAAAGTATGGCACATGTTTAGATCCAAACCTGATAATAGATGGTGAATTTCCGTTTCACACAACAAGTCAAAGCGGGTATATTGCAATGAAAAAGCTATTAGCCAGAACACATGCTACTGCAGTGATTGCTTCCAACGATCTGATGGCTTTTGGTGCCATGAGAGCCATCAGGGAAGCCGGATTTAGGATTCCGGAAGATATATCGGTGGTAGGCTGTGACGACATTTTTTGGGCGGAATGCATGGAACCGCCGCTTACCACTATACGGGCACCTAAAAAACAGATGGGAAGAGAAGCCATGCATATGATTTTAAAGCAATTAAAGGATGGGGAGACGGAAGAAATATTTTTGAAAACCGAACTAATCATCCGCGGGTCAACCGGCATGGCTCCCTCCGCCAGATAAATTTTATTAAAATAGCTTTGGTATTATATTGTATCAGCCAATTATAAGAAGTAAAATTTCCACATTACACGATTCCTGTGAATGTGGAGATATAATATAGATAAAGGGGGAATATTGATGTCAATCAAAAAGACTGCTAAGTCGCTAAGCTTGCTGTTGATCCTGATTATGCTGGTTGGCATGGTTCTGGCAGGCTGCGGCGGTGGAAAGCAGCCTTCAGGCGAACCAGCCGGGGAAACGCCCGATCAGACATCTGATGAACCAGGCAAAGAACCGGTGGAAGAGGAAACTGAAGAAGAACCTGAACCGGAGCCTAAAAAAGAATGGGAGGGCACCATAACCCTCAGCTTTCCTATGGGTGGATCCCTGCCTGTCTGGGAAGAGCTGGCCAAGGCTTATATGGAGAAGAACCCCAAGGTAAATGTGGTTCTGGATGATAAGGAATCTGGTCCGGCCTATACCGACTGGTTGGGGAACCAATTGGCAGGTGGAGAAACCGCCGCCGATATCGTGCTTGTTAACACAGTTGCACAATATTTTGCAGAGAACAAATTCGTAGACTTTGCAGAATATTTGACTATGGAAAACCCCTATATGGGCAAGATTTGGATGGACGGGCTTGAACCAGCTTCATACAGAAGCAACGGGCCTAACCAGGAAATATTCTGTCTAAATATCGACTCTGTTCAGATTCTCTGGTTCTACAACAAAAACATCTTTGAAGAAGTTGGAGTACAGCCTCCAAAAGATTGGGATGAGCTTATAGAAATCTGTGCAAAACTGAAAGAGGCCGGTTATATACCTCTGGCATTGGCCGGCGATACTCAGAGCTTCTGGGAAATGACAACCGGATGGCTGTTCCGTATATACCATGACCAGTATTGGAGAGATATGGAACCGGTGGTTGCAAACAAGGAAGGGGATTATGACTACGATCCTGAGAGAGACGGAACCTGGGAGTTTGACCCGACCGATATCTCCAATGACTCTCCTGAGAAGATCCACTTTAACGGTTTGCGCGTAGCAAAGATGGTACAGGACGGGGAAGTTGGACCCGATCACGATAAGTACAGAGCGATGTATACAAACTTCGCAAAGCTGATTCCCGAGTATGTGCCAGAAGGCTTCTTTGGAATGTCGGTAGGTCAGGCTGATGAACTATTCATACAGGGTAAAGCTGCTATGAAGGTTGACGGTGCTTGGTTTGCAGCCGGTTTTGATAAGACAATGGAAGATGCTCCCGAAAAATTCGAACTGGGTTACTTCTGGCCCCCGGCGATGAAAGACGAGCACGTAGCTGTTGATTATGCCCGCAGCCTCGGTGGTCCTAACGGATTCATAGGCGTTGTCAACAAGAGCAAGGAGCAGAATGATCTGTCAATGGATTTCATGATGTTCTATGCTTCTCCGGAAGGTCAGGCCATTCGTTATGCTAAGATGGAAGAGCTCGGACTGTCTCCCGCCGGTCCAAGCCTCGTATACGATGTACAGATGCCCGAGAAGTGGGAGAGCATATTCGGTGGCATGGGATACATGGGCGAATGTGACAACAATCCATTTGGCGCTTTTGCTCGTGGTTTCAATGATGAGCAGCAGAGCGTACGTGAATGGGTTGACCTGGCGCATCAGTTTTTCAAAGGCCAGCTGACCGTAGAAGAGTATTCAAAGAGAATGCAAAAGGTTATGCAGGATGCCATTCCAAGGTGGCTGGAGATAAGAGGTTACAGGCCTGATGCTCTGGACGATCCTTCCAAGGATCCTTCCGCATAAAAAGTTAATTATAATCGAGGCTCCTCATATAAAGGGAGCCTCGATTATAATTAAGATGAAAAGGGGGTATATGCATGAAGCCAAAATCCGGAAAGTCCCCTAAAATCGGAGTAAGAATCGGGGTATTTATTACAGCTTTAATTTTGGTTATAGCTTCATTTTTATACACAAACAGTCTGAGAAGCTCCGCTCAGGAGATGCGGGGGACACCTATTGCAATTGATGGAACCATAAATGCTATGACTTTTTCAGAGGATGGCAGTTTGACTATATTAGGAATGCGGGAGAACAAGGTTATTGCTCTGAATCAGAGCAACGAGGCTGTCTGGGAATATGAAACGAACGGATCTATTTTGGATGTAGATTGCAATGGCAATTATATATATGCCAGCGATGATCAGAGAAAGGTTTATGTTCTGGATGTCGAAGGGAATGAAATTGCAAATTTTGAGACAGGTTATCGTACCGTAACCCTGACGGGAAGCAGCGATGGTCAGAAAGTACTGGTAGGAACCAGCATGTCGGCTATGAAGAATCGGCTTCAGCTGTATGATGCCGACGGAGGACAGATATTCAGCCAGGATCCTAGGAACATCGTTACCGATGTTTATTTGTTGGATGATAATGAGCATGGGATATATATATCCCGCAATGCCAAAGTTATATTGATAGATGGTGAAGGAAATCAGATTACCGAGAGAAGCATAGAATATTATCCTGTGGATTCTTCGTACAGTTCAGCGGTAAATATGTTGGTTGTAGTTGATGAAGGCAACAACATATATGCCTATGACAGCAATTTAAAGAAGCTGTGGACTGTCAAGATGACCGAGAAGATCAATTCGGTGGAAATTGACTCCATAAATCAGCAGGTTGTTGTAATTTCCAATGAAGGATCACTAATTATCCTTGATACATCAGGGAACGAAGTATCCCGTATTGGAGTGATAAAGGAGATCCGTACCATAGCGGTTAACCAGAAAAATGGTTCTGTCTTTACATTGAAAGGTTTTAACGAACTTGTTAGATATGATGGGGCTGTTTTGCACAGCTTTGCTCGAAATCAGGCTATGCTGAAGGTGTTAAATGTCGTCAATATAGTACTGGTGGTATTGTTAGTTGTTGCGCTTATAAACCTGTTTCCAAAAGTAAGGAATGCTGCTATTGCAAGGCTGGCCATCATATTCAAAACCCTGTATCGCCACAGGTTGTCCTATATACTGATACTGCCCACTATTCTACTGCTCATTATTTTTAACTATTACCCGGCAATATCCGGGTTGTTTATAGCCTTTACCGACTATAAGCCGGGCATTTATATCAGATGGGTCGGTCTTGAAAACTTCAGGAAGATGGTTGAGAACCCTTACTTCTGGACGGGAGTCGGGAACATGCTTATATTCCTGATCACCGACCTTTTGAAGGCATTGATCCCCCCGGTTTTGTTTGCTGAACTCATAATAGCAATGAGATCCAAATCAGCCCAGTATTGGACTCGTGTAGCCCTTTATCTGCCCGGAATTTTGCCGGGAGTTGCCGGTTTGCTTGTATGGAGAGATGGAATACTGGGTCAAAATGGTCTGATAAACTCTACTCTTAGGCTGGTGGGCCTGGGGCATCTAGCCACACCTTGGCTGGGGAATGAACAGACGGCTATATGGGCATTGGTATTTATAGGATTCCCATATATTGGTGCATACATTATATTTTATGGCGCATTGATAAGCATACCCGAGTCGTTGTTTGATGCTGCCAAAATTGATGGTTGCGGATGGTGGCGGAGGATTATATCCATTGACGTGCCGCTGATAAGCCCACAAATGAAATATGTTTTCGTTACCACTTTTATAGCTTCGGTACAGAACTTTGGCCTTGTATACCTCACCACTATGGGTGGGCCAGGTCATGCAACCTACACCCCGATCCTGGAGCTGTATTACAACATGACCAAATTCCAGCAATACGGCGTGGCAGCGGCTATGGGACTGTTCCTGTTCATCATCATATTCGGTGCTACGCTTATGAATCTGCGAATTCGGACAGCCCAGGACAATATGTAAGGTCGATGAGAGGAGGTTGAGGACATGGCAGATACTGGAAAAGAAAGAAGATTTCGCGGCCTTAATAAGGGAAAGGGAGTGGACGGCCCTGTAGCCCAAATTATTATAGGCGTGATTATGCTGTTTACAGTCTTATTCGTTATGTTGCCCATAATGATAACGGTACTCTCTTCGTTGAAAACTAATTATGAGGCTGCCCTGGGAATATGGTCATGGCCGCGGACTCCCAGATGGGGGAATTGGTTAATCGGATTGCAAAATATATCGAGCAATCTGTTCAACAGTTTGATAGTATGCATCGTTGCGACGACAGGGGTTGTGTTCTTAAGTTCTGTTGTGGCCTACGTGTTTGTACGGCATGATTTTCCCGGAAAGGAAACCATATTTTATGCGATCATTGCCCTGATGATCATTCCGGGTGTGTTGACCCTGACGCCGCAGTATTTGTTAATATTGAATCTTAAGATAAAGAATACCTGGTGGGCTTTAATCCTGCCGTATATTTCCGGAGGACAGGTAGGTGCCATATTCCTGTTTAGAACCTTTATGTCGCAGCAGCCCAATGAATTGTTTGAAGCTGCAAAGATCGATGGAGCCGGCGATCTGACCATGTATGCCCGGATTGCCGTTCCGCTGGCTATACCGGTATTGGCTATTCAGGCTGTCGGATCCTTCGGAGCATATTACAACGATTATCTGTGGCCCATGCTGGCAATCGATACGCAGTCAAAACAGACACTTATGCCGATATTGCGGGCTTTGACAACGCAGATAGCCGGTGTATATGACGAACAGGGTGTTATTCATTCCATGTATTTATTGAGCGGTATTCCTCTTATTTTCACAACCGCCTTGGGACTTAAATATTTTATTAGCGGAGACTTTGCTGCTGGTTTGAAATTATAATAGCGAATTAGGAAGATGGGGAGCTGGTAGGCTTGAAAGTAAAGGGCTGGCTGGAATGGCAGTTTGTAAAAGAAGGATTTAAGAATTTATTTTGGAATTTCCACTATCTGGTCCTGTTTGGTATCTTTACACTTATAGCTATGGCCGGGGTTATCACCTTAGGGCCCGGTGTTATGGCGTTGGCCAGCAGTACGCGGCTTGCCGCTCTGGATGAAAAGGTGACAATAGGATTCTATTTCAAGGAATTCAAACGACTTTTTCTGCCGGGACTGTTTTTATCGGCCATAGTAATTATTATACTGGCCAGCCTATGGTCCAGCTTGAACATACTGGCTTCAGACAGGTCCAATCTGGAAAATGCAATAGCCTATATATCTATTGCTCTTATCACTACCCTCTCCTTTTTCCTTTTTTATTATCCTTTTGCAGGGTTCGGAGAAAAAAAGGTATTGACCATAATAACAAAATCGTTCATATATACTTTGGGGCACCTTTGGGATACGGTAGTTCAAATCAGTATTATATTAATTTTATGGAGATTGCTCTCCATCTCACCTCCGGTATTGGCAATACTTTTTTTACCCCTTTCATGTTTTACGGTAAACCGCTTTATAATTGCCAATAACAAGGCGGTAGATGATAATAAATAGAAACAGATGATGCGGAGAAATATCCAATAAAAGTAAGGGGTGCTTTTGATGAATATCATAGAGAAACGGGGAGTATGGCGATTTTTTGATAAAACCGTGACTTTAATTCTTACCGATGAGAAGCAGTTGGAGATCATTATTGAGGATCCGTCAAAGCCTTTATTCGAAAACGATGAGCGCGGCTTTTCCGGTGAGAGGGAAAAGCTCTACAGGGATAATACTTCCCTGATAGATATATGTCGTGAAGGCCAGAAAAAGGGTGCGGAAAGGCTGGAACTCTCGTACGATTTCTTTTTTGGAGGCAGCAG
>LFSE01000096.1 GCA_001513075.1 Clostridiales bacterium DTU074
CTCTTAATCAGGGTTGCAGGATTGGTACGGGAGTTATAGTCATTGTGGAGATGCACCAGTATTTCGGATCCATCCAATCCTTCCCATATAAATGTATTATAGGGGAATGGATCACCGCCAGTATATGCACCCCAGAATATCTTTTGAGTTGAGAAATACTTAATACCGCATCCCTTCATAATTTGCGGAAGGGCAGCCGAATATCCGAAAACATCCGGAAGCCAGCATAATTTGCTGTCTACACCAAATTCCTCCATGAAAAAACGTTTGCCATGTATAAACTGTCTTATAAGGCTTTCTCCACCAGAGATATTGGTATCGGCTTCTACCCACATTCCACCTTCCGGAATAAACTGACCTTTCCGAACGGCTTCTTTTATGCGTTCATAGAGCTCGGGATAATGCTGCTTTACCATCATGTAGAGATGGGGTTGGCTTTGCAGGTATTTGTATTCCGGGTACTCCTCCATAAGGGCCAGCTGAGTCGCAAATGTACGGACGCATTTTCTTTCGGTTTCAGCCAAATGCCACAGCCATGCTACGTCAATATGGGAATGCCCAAATGCGAACAGAGTTGGAGCCGTCGATCCATTGACACATTCCAGCAGCGGTTTTATGCGTTCTCTGCCTGCACGAATGGTTTTCATCATTTCCTCATATGGCAGTTCAAAATCTACTATCAATGTAAAATCCTTCAGGCCAGCATCAATTTCGGCTACTCTCAATGAATCGGGATCCAGGTTTTCCCTGATTTCAAACAGAGTTTGTACATCCAGCCATAGTTGGTATACGTCTTCCTCCCATATGCCATAAGTGCTTGTGCCTACCACAGCCTGAGTTGGACCGGGTTCAGGAACGGTTACACGGTCAGGCGGGGTTGGCCCCGTCCTTACTATCCTTGGCCCATGACCGGCATAAGCTTCTACCAGTATTTGATATTGCTCACCTGGAGTACCGCTCATGGTCAGCGTAACTTCGTTGTGTTCATTATCTTTTGCACCTGCATTCCTCCCATTGACGTATATGGCACTTTCCCCACCTACATCAATCCTGAGGACTATACGTCTACCGACTGCTTCCTCGGGCAACGTTATGTAGCCTTTAAACCAGCCATATTCCCATTTTGCCCCCCATTTTGTACCGGTGGGCATAGGTTTAAAATCGCATTCCAATGCCTGATGGTAAGTGAGCTGTTGCTGGGTCGTAAAACCTTCCCATTCAATCTCACCGAGAGGAGTGTAAAAATGTCTCGTCAGCTCTTCTTTCCACGCTAAAACCCTATGTCTCCATTCGGCATTCAATGACATCATATCACCTCATATTTTAATTTTTATCTTATATATTTTTTGCCTAATTTTTTGAATAAATTCTCCGCCTGTATCCTGTTTTCCTTCTCTATAAATAGGCAGATATATTCATTGATGTATTATGTTGTGGTACATCATACCCATCAGCCTGTTGAACCCCTTCTTCAGCACATTTCAAAAAATGAGACAATTTTAATCAAATTATAGGATTAAAAGCACACAAAGTCAATAACAGAACGAGAGTTTATCCAATAAGTCGATACATCTATTCTCCTAATCGGTATATTAAAAACCTATCATTTTTATCATCGGCTTCCGGTACATTTATTTCATCTATGATTGTAAACGGTGTACTGGTTTCAAGAAAATCTATATACTCGTGTACAGGATAGAAGAGAATCAAATCCACCGTTCTTCCGTCTTCTTCTACAGAAAGCAGAATATTATCAACAACTTTTCTAAATATATGCACTGAAAACGGATTGAAAAAATAAAAACAGTTGTCTCTCCTGTCGATTTTATAATTCTGGGCAAGGCCATGTATAAATTCAATAGGTGCAGTAATATGCTTCGCTTTTAAACTATAGATTGCCGCATTTTCAATCGCTTCTTCATATGTTTTAAGGTTGGCTTCAATCCCTATTGCCGGTATATGAAACCGGTTATGCAAATAAAACAGCACTCTGCCCCGGCCACACCCAAAATCCACAATTCTGTTAACACAGCTAAACATATATTTTTCGGAAAGAATATCCAAAGCCCTGTATGGTGTTGCTTCATAACGGTTATAATGAATCCTGTCTAATAACCATTCCCATTCTCTTGTTCCTACCGTTCTAATGCCGAGCAATTTATCCTGTTTTCTTTCTCTCATAAAATTGCCCCTTTATTTTAATTTTGTATGGATCATACCAGTCTTTACTAAAAATTAAAGGAAAAAAGCCAACAATATGTTGGCTACTGAAATAACTTACAAGCAACATGAAACTAATTTCTTAGCAGGCTATTGCTGTATATGCGTACAATGTCTTCATGAGTTACTTCCTCGGGGTGCTTCCTCAACTTCCTCTTATCAGACAATAATACCTTTGAATACTCATTTATTTCCTCTTCTGTTATATCTATCTTTACATCAATCAAGCTATTCAAAATAACCGCCAATTCTTCTATATTACTTAATCCCAAAAGATGTAGCATTCTGTTTATCTTCGTCTGATCCTTAAAGCTTTTTAAGTATTCTATAGTTAAAACACCATTGGCAAGCCCATGAGGAAGCCCTTTAAAATAAGTCAGCGGATAACCCATTCCATGAGGCAGGGATGTTCCTGTTTGCGCAATTTGTATCCCCCCCATAACCGAAGCCAGCATGACCTTTCTTCTGAATTCAGGATTCAAATCCTTGGCAACTAATTTTTCAAAGCAGTATTTGAACAGCTCAAACCCTTTTTCTCCATAAATATCTGACATGAAAGTGCTGTCGGCGCTTAAGTACCCTTCCACTAAATGGGTAAAAGCATCAATAGCAGTATTTACGGTAATATTATATGGCAGATCATAAGTATATTTAACATCTATAAAGGCTGCTTTGGGGAAAATGGTTTGTCCAAGATTTTTCTTTGTTCTGTCCTTGTGTGTAGTTATTACACTGTATTGAGTAACTTCCGAACCCGTACCTGAAGTTGTGGGTACGGCCACTACCGGGATGCTATCCAGCTTTCCTGCACTAAATATATTATCCTTGTTTACTTCAGGATTCTTAATAAATAAAGCAATGGCTTTTGCGGCATCCATAGGGGACCCACCGCCGATCCCTATTACAAAATCCACATTATTCTTCTTTCCTACCTCTCTTCCTTTTTCTATTGTTTCTAATGATGGATTTTCCTCCACCTCATCAAAAAGAACAAATTCCACATTTGTTTCATACAGTGCCTGCCTGACATCTTCGTACGATCCATTTATTTTTGCAGATCGTCTTCCTGTAACAATTAAAGCTTTCTTGCCTATAGCACTGAACACTTCTTTATTTTTTAACACTGCATCTTCACCAAAATATATTTCGGTGGGCATTGAATATCTAAACTCCATAACACTTACTCCCTTCTCTTAATAATTCTATATCAGTCCTATTAGGTGTATTGACCCCTTAGACCTCTATCATCGTAATAAAATCATCGATACTATATTGAAGCCTGCACGCATTTCTATGAAGTTCCAAAGGATTTGTTTCCTTCGTATTGAAACCGGCAGAAGATGTAAACGCAACAAGGGTACCGAATTCCTTTAACCAGTCCATGTTCTCTTTTGTATATAGGCCAAAAGGATACGCAAATATCTTCTTTGTGCTAACAAAGGCTTCACACGTGCTTAAGTCTGCCAGAATGATATCTTTATCTTCCGTTTGGAAATCAGATTTCATTCCCTTTCTGGTATGTAATAAATTAGTATGATTTCCGTATTCAAAAACATCTTTCATACTTAAAAGCTCAGCCTTAGACATGCAAACCGAGTAATCCTTCCTATATTCCTGCGCTTCATCAAAAAGCCAGCCTAATACAACAAAACAAACCGAATGAAAATTATATTTTTTCAGAATTGGATAGGCCTTTAACAATACCGATTTATAAGCATCATCAAAAGTCAAAAGAACGGATTTATCAGGGATTGACTTGTTATTATAGTAAAAATCAATTACCTGTTCTGTTGTAAGGGTAGTATAGCCGCTATCATATAGATAGGCCATCTGTTTTTCAAATTCATCCTTAAAACAAAAAAGATCTTCTGGAAGGATATCATGATAAGCCTGCTGTACTTTAATCCCCTTGTATTGCTCCCTGTTATATCCTTCTCTATCAATTATTTCATGATACATTAATGCATGAAATCCGTTCATGGCGGTCCTCCTAAGCTTATATCTTCTTCTCCGCATATATTCTCCTTAAACTCCTGAATCTTATCATATAAAGGATGATAATTGCAATTCGAAATATTAACTTATAATTATAGTTTCTCAAATAAGTCTATAGCATAGCAATTCCTTCAACTATTTGTTGAAAGAATTGTTATACTTTATATTCTATATGATATCACAATATCACGCTGATTGTCATGGCTTAAAGCAAAAATGCACTATGTTTTGCTTCATAAACGACACCAAGTAAGCAGATACCGTCAGAATTCCTATTGTACTAAAACCTTGTTCGTTACAATATATGAAAAGAATGAACTGGACCATAATTTATTAGTGAACAAGGTACGGCATTTGCAACAGATGAATACAAAAAGGATAATACTGACTTTGTCATTGATGGCAAAAGATATCGATTCTTAGTATATATAGAAATTCTCAGAAGTTAAATGGAATATGCAATGAATAATGGAAGCACAGAGCTGTTCAGATTATTTAAAGAAAAAGGGCATTATCCCTACAGTGATTTGGCTCGTGAGCCGGTTGTATAAGTAATCGGCCCAGCCAATTACCATAAACGCTTTGCAAGGAAAATATCCGGTTTGCCTATTCCGTTTGCATCGGGCATAACCCCGATAATCTTATATCCGAGCTTTAAATAAAAGCCCGATTGATGTGTGCCAGGAGAAAAGCTGATAATCTTCCCCGGCAAATCATCGTATAAATCAACATTTGCAAGGGATGTTTCACCGTCATCCCTTTCGTCATCGGCACCCGCATATATTGTCAGACCGCCTTGCTTCCTGGCTCCATCCTCCAAAGCGGCAACAATTGCCCTGCCAATTCCTTGCCTTCGCTTATCACTGCGGACGACCAGCGGGTGTATTTCGAAAACATTTCCATTATATGCTGGAAGTATGCCACCCCAACCAACGACAATATCATCACCGACAGCAGCAAGCAAGGTGTTTTCTGGAGATAAAAGCCTGTCTATTTCATCTAATGCGTGTTTAAATGTTGGCCAACCAATTGGGATACTATCAGTTAATATTTCAGCCGCCTGGATTATCTGTGCCCTGTTTAGTTGAGTCATATTAACAATTTTAAATCTCATTATCAACCCTCTCTATTCCAATAACTGAATTAAAGAGATTTATAAAAAGTATTTCTCCAACTCCACTGTATGCAGCCATTTGTCGCCTTTATATACGCGCATGCAACCAGATGAAATTTCGTCAATCAGTGCCACTTTTCCATCGATCCGGCCAAATTCCAATTTTATATCATACAGTGTCAATCCTCTTTCCATTAAATCATCACGGATTATTTTAGTTATCCGCTTGGTCAGTGTTTTCACCTCTTCGTATTCGGATTTGCTCATAATACCCAACATATCAAGGGCATCCGACGTTATCATCGGATCTCCACGGTCATCATCCTTAAGACTGGCTTCAACCAAAAAATCCAGGTCCTGTCCTTCGGTGCAATAATCACCATATCTGCGTATAAAACTGCCCGTTGCCTTAAGCCGGCAGATAATCTCTACTCCTTTACCGAAAAATGTTGCCGGCCTTACCGTCATAGTTCCCGCGTCCAGGTCACTGTCAATATAATGTGTTAAAATACCGGCAGCATTGATTTTTTCAAAAAAATATTTGGATATCCTCAAGGATGCAAGTCCCAATCCTTCAATTGTGGCGCCTACCTTATTCCCACCGGGATCGAGCTGCCCATCCTCACCAACAGTTGCAGTATCCTTAAACTTGAGCAGGATATTGCCGTTTTCCAATGCGTAAACGTCCTTTGTTTTTCCTTTTTTTATCAATTTCATTTGGTTTGCCCCCCTCAACATAGCTTGTAACACTACATATAATACTCCTTGATTTTATTTTTGTCTACCATGCGTTTTCTATAGTTTCTTTGTATATTAAACTCTAATTGCAATATTAAATAAGATACTAAAAAATGATACAGAGATCCAATCTTGACAATATAACCCAAATATTATAATTATATACTTGAAGCAGTACCCATATATATAGATTTCATAATGGGGGGATTCTCATGAAATATTATGTAGATGTAATTGCCGCGAGAGACGGCGACGGTTCCAAGGCGAGACCGTTCAAACGCATCAATGATGCCGCGAAAGTGGCGCGTCCCGGTGATGAAATATTGGTAGCGCCGGGTATTTACCGGGAATATGTAGATCCTGTTCATTCAGGTACTGAAGATGCACGTATTACATATGTCAGCATTGAACCGCTTGGGGCTGTGATTACCGGAGCAGAACAGGTAAAAACCTGGAAGCATTACAAAGATAATGTCTGGGTGTGTCGGATCCCAAACAGCTTCTTTGGCGATTACAACCCTTACACAACCATAGTATTTGGAGACTGGTATTTTGCTAAGCCCAACAAACATACCGGTTGTGTTTTCTTAAATGACAAAGCTATGTATGAAGCTGAAACTCTTGAGGAATGTCTCAAAGGCGAAGTTTATGAGTGTAGCTGGGTACCGGAAGAATCTATTTATAAGTGGTATACCGAACAGGATACAGAAACTGATGAAACAGTCATTTATGCCAATTTCCAGGATCTCAACCCCAATGAGGAAAATGTGGAGATCACAGTACGACGTAGATGCTTTATGCCATCCAAAACAGGTGTCAGCTATATTACGGTCAGAGGATTCAAAATTGACAAAGCAGCCACTACCTGGGCACCCCCCGCAGCTTTTCAGGATGGCATGATCGGCCCTCACTGGAGCAAAGGCTGGATAATAGAAGACTGTGAAATTTCAAACAGCAAGTGTGCCGGCATTTCTCTGGGTAAATATTATGATCCCGATAACGAGCATTATTTCACAAATAAACACGTCAAGAGCCCTACCCAGATGGAACGGGATGCGGTTTGCCGCGGCCAATATCACGGTTGGCTGAAAGAAAAGGTGGGCAGTCATATAATACGCCGCTGTAATATCCACCACTGTGAACAAGGCGGCATTATCGGCCGGATGGGCGGTGTGTTCAGCATTATAGAGGACAACCATATCCATCATATAAACAACATGCAGGAGCTTGGCGGAGCGGAAATAGCCGGTATAAAATTGCATGCAGCCATTGACGTGATCATACGCCGCAACCATATACACCATTGTACAATGGGAATCTGGTGCGACTGGGAAGCTCAGGGCACGCGCATTACCCAGAACCTGCTTCATGATAACCAGCGGCCGCCGTATGCAAAAATACTCAAAGGCGGTATGAATTCTCAGGATATATTTGTAGAAGTCAGCCATGGTCCAACACTAATTGATAATAATATCCTGCTATCAGATGTCAGCCTTCGCTTTGCGACACAAGGCGTGGCTTTGGTTCACAACCTCATCTGTGGTGCATTTACATCGGTTGGCGGCGGAACCACCTGGCGATATACCCCGTACCATATACCACACTGTACAGAAGTAATGGGCTTTATGACTATTCTTCACGGTGATAATCGTTTCTACAACAATATATTTATCCAGAAGTGGCCATCCGAAGATTATGTAATCCGTAATGATCATGATCCACAAGTGTCTTTCCGGGAAAACAGACAGGTCGGCACTCACGTTTTCGACGAGTACCCCACATATGATGAATGGATTGGGCAGTTTGATTTTTCCAAGCATCCAAATATGAGAGCTTTAGAGCCCGTCCATTTTGGCCATCTGCCAATCTGGGGCGAAGGAAATGCATATTTAAATGGTGCTAAACCATGGAAAAAAGAAGTAAACTATCTGCTGGTTGAAAAAGGCGATCAGGAGATCAAGGTTGAACTTACAGAAAAAGACGGTCATTACTATCTTAAAACAAATATATTTGATTACATCAGGGATTACAGAGTTCGGATGATCCACACCGAAATACTCGGTAAGGCTTTCGAACCGGAACAATACTTCGAGAACCCGGATGGAACGCCCATACGCTTTGACTCTGACTACTTCGGAAATCACCGAGGTCTTGAAGTTATCCCGGGTCCGTTTGCATCACCCGCTGATGAAATTAAAGTATTGTGATCTAAAATTATAAATACAAGCATATATAATAAATGGACGTCTCCACCCGGCAATGGAGAAGCTTTGTTAATGCCGGAGAGGGGCGTCCTTTTTATTTCTTCCCCTCCTCTATTAAGTAAATAACACGATTGACTTGTTCTTTGTCAATTCCAAACTTCCGGTCCCTGATGTTCATTATAATTATTTGTCGATAAAAAATGCTTTATTAGCAATTCTATGGGTAAATATAAATTAAAGAGGAAAAAAGAACAGGAGGCAATAACATGTTAAGTGTTGGCAATAAAGCCCCGGATTTTACGTTAATGGACGAAACAGGAAGAGAAATCAGCTTATCGGATTTTAAGGGTAAGAAAGTTGTTATATATTTCTATCCAAAGGATGATACACCGGGATGCACAAAAGAAGCTTGCAGTTTTAGGGATGTATATGATGATATACTAGCAGCAGGTGCAGTAGTTATAGGTATAAGTAAAGATGATACGAGTTCTCATCAAAAATTTAAGAACAAATACAACTTACCTTTTTACCTGTTAAGCGATCCTGATCACAAAGTTATAGAAAAATACGGAGCCTGGCAGGAAAAGAAAATGTACGGAAAAACTTCTATGGGTACCGCACGTATCACATATATTGTAGACGAAGAAGGAGTCATCAAAGAAATATACCACAAAGTAAAGCCTGAGAACCATGGAGAGGAAATATTGGAAGCCCTTAAGAATATTTGACATTCTGCAGAATGAAACTATCGGGTTATGTAAATAAACGGGGATCTGAGCATTATTCAAATCCCCGTTTATTATCTTTTTTTCTGATATATTCGTTCACCGGTTTAATCATATAAACTCGGCATATTCTATCCTGTTGCGGCCGGAAGCTTTAGCTTGATATAACAGTCTATCGGCCATGTCTATAATTTTGGATGGGGTGATTCCCGGCGAATATTTAACCGTTGTTACCCCAAAACTAGCGGTAACAAATTCCGAAACGGGGGATGCCTTATGTTCAATTTTTAAATCCTGAATTCTCTGTAAAATCCTTTCTGCTATTTTTGCTGCAGACTCAATGTCCGTATCGGGCAATATACAGGCAAACTCTTCTCCCCCATAGCGAGCCGCCAAATCAACATCCTTGTTAATACAGTCTTCCAATACCCTGCCGATTTGACGCAAACATTCATCTCCCATGACATGTCCGTAATAATCATTGTATTCCTTAAAATGATCAATATCAAACAGTATGATTGACAATTTGGAATTTGAACGACTAAGCCTGGAATATTCATGTTCCAGTGTCGCATCAAAGCATCTTCTGTTTGCGATTCCCGTTAAGCTGTCTTGATTGCTTAATTCGGTCAACCGACGGTTAGACTCTTCCAACAATAGCTCCATTTTCTTTCTTTCATTTATATCCGTTAACATGGCAAAAGAACCCTCAAATCCTCCGGTATCATCCATAATCGGTTTTGCGGAAACCAAAAACCAGCGGTTTTGCCCAGTCTTTGTCAGAAGGCGGCATTCATAAACCGAATCTTCCCCTCTTTTCCTAAGAGACTCTTGATGATAGTATACTTCCAGCTGATTCTCGGGGAAGAAAGAAATGTATGCCCTTCCAAGCATTTCGTCAACTTTATACCCCAACATCGATGCCATGTTTTCATTAGCAAAAATAATTTTGTAATCCTTATCAAAAACAAGAATACCTTCAATGGCTGTCTCCACAATTCGCTGGAATCTGGTTTCGCTTATTCTTAAGGATTCCTGAATTTCTAATAATTGCAAATCACTTCTTTCTTTAGCAAGCATTAGCATAATAAAACCGCTTACTAAAAATATACAAAAACTCACTAAAGGTATAATGCTGAACATTATACTACCGTCCTGGCTTAAGGCATATGCGGGAAAAACTATACATACAGCGACATTTAACAAAAATATCAATCCAGTGATACAATAGCACACAGCCAAAATTAAATGCAGTGAAAATTTCACACCCGATTTTCTAAACAAAAATAGACTTGGCAAGAAGTAAAAAGTGCTTTGGAGTAATAAGAATAATCCTTTTCGATATGGTTCGACCACAAAAGCCGTTATATAACATACCAGAATAATCCCGACAGATGTTATAATATGTAGTTGTCGCTTTACATTTTGGCCGGACAGAATTCGGATAGCCCAGGCTTCATAAGCACACCCCAATATTAAAACAATATTTGCCATTATTGTCAGACTATCAAAGGCATTGGTCCTGTGGTAAAGTATTAAAGAGCCGGTACCCTGTAGAATTTTTGCAGTTATCCAGAAAGGAACTTCTTGTGGGTTGGTTTTATATTTAAATATCATCAATAACAGCCCAAATAAAAAGGAGCCGATTGCCAGTAATAACATTACTGTTCTTAAATCCATAACAATCCCTCAGACAGTAAAGTAGTTTACAGTCTTTCAACCCTAATAGCAAATGGCATACATTTTAAAGATATGGTCTTCCATTTAAAACGCTATAATATCTAGCAGTGATATTAAAAAGTATTCCGTATATGTAAGGTATTGTATCACATCCTTCCCCGCTCTACAAGTCAGCTGAACAGCAGTGTAGCTATATTATATATTATCACTAAGTCGAAATTAAGTTAGATTGCGTATTACTTTGTCGGGAAAATGGATATTAATGAAAATAAAGAAACCGGCTATTAAGCCGGTTCGCATCCTAATCCATGATACCTGCGTATTAAGTAATGGGAAGAGCAGATCTGCTTTTTTTCCGTTAAGGACAAGTTTTTAGGTTTTATGGGATATTATCATTTCAAAATATTAAATTTTCCAAATATTGGCAACCGTTTGGCTTTACCGGTAAAACCGTTAATCATACCTATAATTGCAAAGATAAAGATAACCACAGCAAAAATAGGGAGTAGCACCCATCCAATAAATGGAATTATAGATAATACAATATTTCCCCCAACTGCAACAATGAATAGCAGCAGTGCCTGGTTAGCATGAAATTTTGCATATTTCGACTCAGGACAAGCCAGAAGCGGCAGGAAAAAGATCAAGTAGGCAAGACCTGCCATTGTCTTGTTTTTATCAATATCTGCCTGGTCAAAAGTACTGGTTTTTTCTTGAACTTGTTCTTGCATTCCTCAACACCTCCTAAATTCTGAATTATCGAATTGTCCTTTCATTTGGTGAAATCATTCTATCATTTACAGCCCATAGAATGCTTTCTTCCATCCGATTGTCTGCGTTTTTCTCTCTGTCAAGTTATTTATTATTCTATTAACCGGTGGATTTGGAGTATAGGTAATATATGCTCAAAACTAGTAAGAAAAATATTATTTCTTAACCGAAAGACAAATAAAAAAAGGCTTCTTAATGAAAAAGGTATTAATTAAAGAAGCCTTTTTAAACCCACATCTCGGTAAACCGATTGCAAACTGAGTTCAGTATATAATAAGAGCAAATCCAGCCGAAACGGAAAGATCATGAGGGCCGATTCAATCTTATATCCAGATATATTTCACCTATTGTTGTACCAATACAACAACTTGTTTGAAGTTCGTATTCCCTGTTCTCTTCCCTGTCTTCGTCAGGCTTATATAGCACCGGAGGCGATATATCACATTTTATATTGCTTTCTTCAAGCACGGTAAGGACATTGCCACTTATTATGTTTGCAATTTCCGATATTGCGGAGGTTACAAAGACATCCACTGCCTGAAACTGCATGCCGCTCATGATGTTTACCATGTTAAGAGATGTAGAGACCGGAAAACGATAAATAACCTTCCCGTTGAGATCGCCAACAATGTCGATAGCGATATCTATCTCGTCATCACATCTGAACGACTTGATCGGATGATCGGAAATCTCCGAAATGTTAAGCATCAGACTGAATACCCTTTGTGTTGCGTCAACAAATACACTATAGATATTATCCATCATTTCCGCTCATCCCCTTCTTTCTTGCATAATCCGCTATGAGCTGATCTTCTGCAGCCACATGGTTGATCAGCCATGCCAAAAGCCTGCCGCCAAACTGTTGCATCAATTCCTCGTTATTATCGGATTGTTCAAACTGTTTGGAGACCTCCGACACATACTTGACCATGTCTGCATGTATCTTCCTGTGAATTTCATATCGAGGATAATTGATGCTCTTCTGGTATTCCTCCTCATCACGAAAATGCTCCACAACGTATCTTTTCATAAACTCCAGCATTTCGTGTAACCGGATAACTTTCTCGTTCCAGCAAACCTCCGATCGCAATACCTGCAAAAACGCTCCGACACGCCTGAACAACTCTTTATGCTGCCTGTCAATTCGAGGAACCCCAAGCTCATATCTGTCTTTCCAAAGCATAATGCAAACATCCCCTTTTTGCACTTGTTAAATCATGTTTTCAATACAAGCCATTTATCTTCAGCTACGACAATTGCATCGATTTCAATCGACACTTTTCCCCTCAATTATTGTCGGTTTTTGTACCGAATCATTTAAAAAGATGATCGTGAAAAATATAAAGGCAACTATAAAAACAATATATATATTTTTATAAACCGCTTTTTTTCTTATAAACTAACACTGTTATATAAACTTTCAAATAATAAAAAATTATTACATACGCCATTTTCCCTGCTTTTCTGCGTCTAGAACTCAGTAGGATATGCTGTTATCGGGCTTACAATAGGTTTCCCTTAAAGTTTGTATAACCCTTTTAATCCTGTCATCGTTAATGCGATAAACATTTTGTAGTCCGTATTTATCAGAGGTCAAAATACCGTGGGCTTTTAGCAGGATTAAATGTTGCGACAAAGCAGATTGAGATATGGTCGGTATTTTTTCATGCAATTCACTAACATTCATCGGTCTTTCAATCAGGTAACACAAAATCATCAATCTATGCTGATTTGCCATAATCTTCAACAAATCTGCTATTTCTTTTGCTTGCTGTTCCATCTACCTCATCTTCCTTCCGTACTTTAATATGCTTATAGCCTGAGTCATCGTACCCATGGGACAATATACACACCATGAGCGGGGTTTGAAGAAAAACATTGTTATCATTCCCAAAATCGTGGAGGTAAGCATAACACTGTAAAATCCAAAGGCAAATTGGGCAATCCAAGGTGATACCTTGCCGGTATATGCCCAGTTCCATGGAAGCTTAATTGTCCATAAAAGAGTAATGGCTTCTTCCAAATTCTTAGTCCCGTTAAAAACTAAATAGGTAGAAAAAATCATTATCGAAAACATAATCATAAAAAATGCTAAAAAGCCGTAACGAAACCACTTGCTTCTTATAAAAGCAGGAATATTACGATTTGAAGATAGTTTCAGCCTGCTTCCTAATAATTCAAATAGCTGTCCCCTGCCGCAATAGCTGTTACAGTATATTTTACCCTTACCCATAATCGAGAGCAATAAGGGAGTAATAAAACAGATCAGCCCTACCCATGCGAAAAGAATATTAAAAAAGCCCGAGATCATATATGCTGCAGAAAATATCCATAAATAATCATACCATCTTTTCACGATGCAACCTCCTTTTCTACAACCTGAATTACCGAAGCAGGACATTCTTTCTCACACTTTTTGCATCCAATACATAAGTCTTCGTTGACGTGCGCATAAATCCCATGAAATATGGTTATGGCCTGACGCGGACAGGTTTTTGCGCACACCCCACAGGCTACACATTCTGCCGTATTAACTATTGCCTTTTTCATGTTATACTCCCCTTTTCTAGTAAGAAATTATGTTATTTGCATAACTTATACCTAATAGATAAAACATATATAAGTAATTTATAATTTACTTATATATTATGATATGATCCCGCTATTTGTCAATGCAAAAACATTTTTTCACAATAAAAAACTGTGATAAAACCGTTATGTTAGTCGGTTTTATCACAGTTATATCCGTTTCTTATTCTTAATCCTTAGACAGCTCAAATTAGTTTAACTTAATTCAAAATTTGATAAATTTGGAACCAGGTGTACTACAAATGCTGCATCTCTCAGGAACGCTTTTTTCAATATTGCCGCAAACGGGACACAGATAGTAAAAGACTTCCTCCTCATCGTCCAGATTCTCCAAGGCTTCCTTGTAAAGTTTTGCATGTACCTTTTCAGCTTCCATTGCATAGGTAAAGGTTCGAATGGCTTCTCTGTTTCCCTCTTCTTGGGCCGCTTTTATGAATTCGGGATACATGGTTTCATATTCGTAGGTTTCACCATTTACCGCATCTTGAAGATTTTCTGCTGTTGATAAAATTTTTCCCGCTACCTGCAAATGCCTTTGAGCATGCAGAGCTTCCGCTTCGGAAGCTGCCCTGAAAAGCTTGGCTGCATTTTTCTTGCCTTCTGCCTCGGCTTTCTTTGCATAAGCTGCATATTTCCTGTTTGCCTGGGATTCACCGGCAAAAGCTTCCATTAAATGTTTTAACACCTTGTTTTCCGACATTTTTATACCTCCTTGAATTTTTATTTATTATATCCTAAAAAATTAATATCTCTCTAAGAAGCTCCATTGGACACATTTATTTCATCTTTTTAGATAGCCCAGTCAATTTAATTGTCCGTTTCCCTTTTCTGCTCAATGCATTTGGGGCAAATACCGCTAAAATACATATCTCTGGCATATATCCTAAAGCCATTTAAATCCTCGATTTTAATGGAATCCATATTGACTTCAAAATCGTATATGTTTTCACAGGTAAGGCATTTAAAGTGTCCGTGCGAATCGGTCCTAATATCATAGCGAGTTTCATTATCATCAATAGCTATGCTCTTAACCAGGCCGGCTTCCATCAATGTTTTCAAAGTATTGTAAATTGTCGTTTTGGACAGAGTTGGAATCTCATCACGAAGGCCATGATAAATTTGCTCCACCGTGGGATGGATCCTGTGCTGATCCATATATTCAAGCACCTTCAGCCTTTGGTGAGACAGGCGGATGTTTTTGTTTTTTAGTTTATTTGTTATATACTCCAAATTCGCTTTCATACCTCTCATATATTTTCCCTTTCCTAGTTTGTATTTTATTCTATTTTATATTATATTTTTATTTGTAATGATTACAATTTTATTATAATTATAATTCTTAATATGTCAAGAGAATTTTTTGTAGCAAGGCGAAATTAAACAAAACTTATAACTGACAATGCCAGCCCCCTGTTTTACAAAAGGATTTTTTCCATCCCGTTAAGTTGGAAAAACGATTTTTTCTGGTTGAAAAACCATCTTCTTCCGGCAGAACTGAAAGCGCTCTGGGGAACCTATTAGGCAAAGAGGAGGGGGAATAGAGAAGATCTATAAGCATTTACTAATCCTTGGAACCGACCGTTCAAAGTATCAAGGTTGGCAATATATCTGAAAAAAAATGAATTGGTTTTCTTGGATAATGATGAGCTTAGATACAAGGGAGAACTGACAGCAGTTTATGCGTTATATAAAGTGGAATATGCAACAACAGCCTCCTGCGGTTATTTTAACCATAGAAGGCTGTTTATTATGCATAAGTTCTTTTTTTATTCTTGAATGATTCTCTCAAAAAATTCTACAGCACCCTTAACATCTCTTTCATCAGGATGTCCCTTAGCAATTCCACCGATAAGCTTCAGAGGTCCAAATGTATCAAAACCTCTGCAACCGTAAGTTCCAAGCAATTGGCAGGATTTCCCGGCAATGATTCGTTTCATTTCCTTTGTATAGTCTCCTTTCACGCCATAGGTGTTTATCAGAAAAACTCGCTTATTGCCCGGCAGGTTGTTCTCAGCAAACTCAATAACTGCCCTGCTGAATTTTCCAAAATATGTGCCGGATGCAAAACCAATTATATCATAATCAGATAAATCTGCCTCTTTGCATTCAACCACATCAATGAGTCTTATATTCACCAATTCCTTAATTGCATTTAAGAGCTTTTTTGTATTCCCGTGATGCCGGGAATAATATGCTATCGCAATTTTCATAACAACACCTCATTATTCTATAGAAATCATCTATCGGGAATATAACGCACGTGTCATAGATTTAACCGAAAGCCCGGCACTTTTCCTGATTCTGCGCCGTGCATAAAAGAAGATACCTACCTGTCCAAGGCCTGCCAATCCCCAAGTTACCGGATAACAGGCAAAAAGCATAACCACCGTGGGGGTCAAGACAAAAACCGTTTTCAGCCAAACGATACGCATGAGACAGGCTCCTATCAACGTACAGAGCATGGGCAACACTGAATATCCCATACCACGGGTCAAACCGGGAAATACGTTCATCACACCACAGGTAAAATATGCAGCCATTAAAACCGTCATACGCAACATGCCAAGCTCTATTACCTCCGAGTCGGATGTGTACATGCCAAGCAACGATCTGCCGAAAAGCAGCACGGCACCACTCATCAGAATCCATGTAGCAAAGATCAGCACCGTACATATCTTTGCTACAGTATCGATCCGATCATACTTCTTTGCACCCATGTTTTGTCCGGTAAAAGTAATAGCCGCATTATAGTACGCATTCATTGTGGTACCCACAAATCCTTCCACATTACCTGCAGCAGAGCTGGCCGCCACCATGGTGGAGCCAAATGAATTGACAGCCGACTGGATCATCACATTGGAAATGGAAAATAACAGACTCTGTAAACCTGCTGGCAGGCCAATCCTCACAATTTCCTTCAGCTTATGCTTATCAATGTGCAATTGCCGGGGCATAAAGCGTATGCCTCTATTACTTCGCATCAGACAGATTATTACTAAAAACATTAAGAGATACTGGGATATGACTGTAGCCCATGCCACACCGTCAACGCTCATGTGCAGCACAACTATAAAAAATAGATTGAGTATTACGTTTACAATTCCTGAAATGATAAGATAGTACATCGGACGCCTGCTGTCTCCTACAGCTCGTAAGATAGCTGCGCCAAAGTTATACACCATCATAGCCGGTACTCCCATAAAGAAGATCTTCATATATAGCACCGACAGATTTAATATATCCCCGGGAGTACCCATTTGAATCAGCATAGGCTTACAAAAAGCCAGCCCCATTACCATAACAATCAATCCGCTGATTATACTGATGGCTATGGAGGTGTGAACGGATTTTTTCAAACCCGACATTTGGCCAGCCCCATAGTCTTGCGCTACGAGGACAACAGTACCTACTGATAACCCCATAAATGTATTGACTATAAGGGTTATGAGGGCACCGGTAGCACCAACTGCAGCTAAAGCTTCCCTTCCCGAAAAACGCCCCACAACTATCATATCCGCTGCATTAAACAGCAGTTGCAATATATTCATTACAATGATCGGCAGCGCATAAATCAATATCTTGCTGAACAGCGGCCCGTTGCACATGTCCATATCGTTGTTCTTTGATAACATATAGATATTCGCTTCCTTTTATATTTAAGTTCGACACGAACTGTATTTTTCGTCTACTTCATACTCAATATTGTTATATTATAACATAATAATACAGCAAAGCAACCTTTGTAACCGCTTGCCTTGTAATAAAGAAACAAAAAATAGCGAATTATCGGTCTTTATCGTATAACTTTGATAATTTATTATGACCTTGCTTATATAGTTGGACAAATTCTCAGATCATTTCGTTGCATGCCTCATGATCGACTCATGAAAATATTCGATATCTTTGCACAACTTTGCATCGGACGCCCATGCCGTATCCCAGCTTCCCATAAAGGATAAACTTCTCCCAATAGTGGATATGCTGAACCTAAGTGTGGATGATTTGTATGATATTCCTTAATGCCCCTTCTCCTTCATGGCAACACTACAACATAAAAAGAAAACACATTTCAATTTATTATTGCAATTTAGAATTTAAAATTGTCTGAAGATGAAGTATAATAGTTTATCAAGGAGGTTGATAATATGGTCAAAATAACATTTATGGGTGCCGGCAGTACGGTTTTTGCCAAAAATGTGCTAGGCGATTGCATATGCGTCGATTCATTAAAGGATTGTGAGATACGCCTTTATGACATTGACGCTGAGCGCCTGAGAGATTCTGAATTAATGCTCCAAGCTATAAATCGAAACATCAACAACGGCCGTGCCACGATCAAAAGCTATCTTGGGGTTGAACAGCGTAAAGAAGCGCTCAGATCAGCAGATTTTGTTGTAAATGCCATACAGGTCGGTGGATACGACCCCTGCACAATCATTGATTTTGAAGTCCCTAAAAAATATGGACTTCGACAGACAATCGGCGATACTTTGGGTATTGGCGGCATAATGAGGGCCCTAAGAACAATTCCCGTTTTAGAGGATTTTGCCCGGGATATGGAAGAAGTCTGCCCAAACGCCTATTTCCTAAATTACACAAACCCAATGTCCATATTAACAGGATATATGCTTAGATATACCCCAATTAAAACAGTTGGTTTATGTCACAGCGTTCAGGTCTGCTCCCGCGGCCTGTTGCAAGCCCTTGGAATGGAAGATAAGATTGAAGGCCATAGAGATCTAATAGCCGGAATTAATCACATGGGATGGCTTCTTGAAATTTATGATAAAGATGGCGTTGACCTATATCCTGAAATCAGAAGAAGGGCAATTGAAAAGAACGAAAAAGAGAAACACCATGATATGGTACGATTTGAATATATAAAGAGGTTTGGCTACTATTGCACGGAATCCAGTGAACACAATGCCGAATATAACCCCTTCTTTATCAAGAGCAAATATCCCGAATTAATCGAAAGATACAATATCCCTCTGGATGAATATCCAAGGCGTTGTATCAGCCAGATAAAGAATTGGGAAAGACTGAGGGAAGAACTTGTCAAAAACCCGACTCTGACTCATACACGCACTGAGGAATATGCATCTTACATAATAGATGCAATTGTAACAAATAAGCCGTTCAAAATCGGCGGCAATGTTTTGAACACGGGTGGGTTAATAGAAAACCTGCCGCAGGAAGCCTGTGTTGAAGTACCCTGCATGGTTGACGGTATGGGTATTCATCCCTGCCGCGTAGGCAGATTGCCGGTACAATTGGCTGCCATGAACATGACAAATATTAATGTACACCTGATTACCATTGAAGCTGCCGTAACACGTAAGAAAGAGCATATCTACCATGCCGCCATGCTGGATCCCCACACCGGTTCGGAGTTAAGCATTGACGAAATTGTCCGGATGGTAGATGAGTTAATTGAAGCCCATGGTTCCTGGCTACCGGAATTCAAGTAAATTAATCGGAGGTAGGTGATTATTTCACCTACCTCCTCACATAATAGAATTTTAATCATGAAATGCTACTCAAATAAACTCATTATGAAAGACTCTTAGTCTTTTAACATTCACACATTAAATCTCAGATACCAGAACAAGGCCTTTTCATTACTGTCGGAGCAATTCGCATACAGCATAGTGTCCGCTCCCCCCAGCACAAATCCGTATCGGTGATAAAACCTGCAAGCTGCCAGGTTTGTATCCTGAGTTTCCGCCAGCAGCCCAAGCATTCCACCTTTCTTTGCCCATTGAACAGCAGTATCAACCAATTTTCTGCCTAATCCCATACCACGATATTTCCTGTCGACCGCAATGTCTTCAACATAGCAATACTTGTTCCAATTGCGCCTTAACCTTATCTGTCCCACACATTTATCATCCACATATGCCATAAAGATAATTTTATCCGGATTATCTACATAATCACCGTAGTCCAGCTCATCATCGGGGTAGCGTTTTTCATAAGGAATCTCAAAAAGCTCTTCAGTCCAAGTCCATTTCCCATTCATATAAGATGGTATAAGTCTGCCGAAGACCAAAAAGGGCTGATTTGGCTTATTTATGTCGGATAAATGCCTGTGGGATATCGGTACAATGGTGAAAATCCCCGGATTTTTATTGCTCGACACTGTTTTTTCCTCCCTTTCCTTTATCGTAGGGGACGATTACTTACTATCAGCTATCTTAATTCGAGATTCAATGCTTTTGTGTAAAATATTCGTAAATCTCTACAATGCTACCTTTTCAGAAGAAAGGACATCCCGTCTGCTTAGTGTCAGAATGACCAAAAACAAGATTTTTCGGTAATGGCAAGCGTATATAAAATGGAATACACGAAAAAAATTCTGAATTAGCTATCCATTGATTCGATATGTTCTGTTTCATCCATAACAAGGCAAAATAATTTTTCATCAATTACAAACCAATAACTTCCGGTTTATATTCATCAGGTAGATCTTCTTCGCTTAAAAATTTAAAGCTGTCATCACTCAGTATAGGTATAAAAAAATCATACGGGATCCTGGAAAACTCACAGCCATAATTGCTGACTCCGAATGCCATACCCGCTTTGCTGCCCCAGTTTAGCCCTCTGACAAATTTCGTATGGTTGGAACAATCATGAACCACCAAATTCCAGTTTTCCTCATCGGCTATTTTCATAAGTTTCAGCGTCAATTCACGGCTCCAGAGGGGAGAAATATAGCCGAGCCTGGAAATATACATGTTCTCTCCATCATAGTTGTATATGTTATTCTCATTCAGATGCAATTCTGCACAGTTGATGAAATCCAGCTTTGTTTCCAGGATACTTTGTTTTTTCTTTAAAAACGCTTCATAGAATTCAGGGGTCATCGGTGTTTCAATACCTACGCTCCTGATATATTTTTTTGCTATGTAAATATTTTCAATAACCTTGTCTGAGCAATTGGTGGCACCCAAGTTGAATCGTATCTCGTCAAGTCCGGCCTCTCCCAGTGCTTTTAATGTTTCTTCGGTAGCCAAAGTTCCATTAGTATATAGATGCTGGTAAATACCGGCATCGCTGAATTTCTTTATAACCGTATAATATTTTTCTATTTCCATAAATGGCTCCAAATAAACATACGAAACGCCGGTAGGCTTGTCGTATATGGAAAATAGCAGGTCAAGATCCTTCTCATAGAATTTGGTACCTCCTATTTCCCACATATCTTCACCTACCGGAGGAATATCATCCAGCTGGCCATAATCGTAACAGAACCTGCAATTCAAATTGCATTTATTTGTTTTCCTGATAGCATTAAGGCCGGTGCCGAATAGACAGGAAACGCATCCTTTTGGAAATTTATCATCATTCCCCACGTAATAAGTTCTGTTTTTCAAAGTTTTCAAACCTTTTATCCGGGACATTAACAAATTATTTCTATGCTCAACCACAGCCTCAATCTGCGCAAAAGTGGAATTTATTATTTCCTGCTGTTTTGCGCTTATTTCCTCATCTTCGGGCAACTGTGCAAAAAACTCGAACCACATCAGTGCATCTTTCTTTGAAATTTTCATGTTCATCCTCTCCTGGCACATGCTGAGCTTTATAGAATTGAATTGTATCATTGTATTCATTTGCTTGCAACTCGTTTTTACTTGATTTTAACTGTCTCTACATGCCCTATACAAGAGGTTATTCTTTAAAAGCCATATATAGTTAGTTGTATCCTTATAATTTCTGACAGGCAGGACATATATAAGAAGTTGTGCTTCCGGTTTTTATCGATATTATCGCTTCACCGCAGGCAGGGCAGGGCTGGTTTTCCTTATAACCCACCAGGAAATAATCCATTGTATAACCGCCTTTTTGCCCGAAGAAGTCGCTTTCGTAAAAAAAACCACCTTTTTCTCGGGAAAGGTTTAGTACATCCAATATGCTGTTATAAAGAAGTTTTATTTCATCCTCATTTATGTCGGATATTTTCTTTTGAGGATGCAGGCGAGCCTCGAACAAAATGTCGTGCATATACATGTTGCCTATCCCGCTGACATGCTTCTGATTCATCAAAAAAGCTTTAACCTGTGCTCTTTTGCCTTTCATAAGCGATGAAAAATAATCGAACGTGAACTTTTCATCAAAGGGATCAATCCCTATATCTTTTGTGTTAGGCTCAGAGGCCATTTCGTCATCCGAAACGAGTAAAAACTTCCCGAACCACCAAAAGCGGACTGTATAGCCACTTCCATCGCTAAAGACAACCTTTACTTGGTATCTGTCAGCCTGGTTTTTCTCATCATCAAAATACAGAATGTGCGCGCCCATGCCAAGAGACAACAGTATATTTTCACCATTTTGAAGTTTAGTGACAATCCATTTTCCTTTATTCCGGACATCCTTAATCCTTGCGCCAATGGTTCGCTTTTGAAAATCATCAGATGGAACATTGGCGCACTTTTCCTCCAAAAGGATAATACTTTGTACAGTCTTCCCATTCAGGGTCTCTCTCATTTGTCCGCAACTTTAACGATTTCAGGTAATTCATCCATTTTATCTGCCTCTTTTCTTTTTATTCTGAAATATAATTTTCGTTTTTTTCTTGCTTTATAATGAAACTGGTGACAGTCCATCGGCATTTTCATGCTACACTATCATCAATTTCTTTCAAACGTTTCAACCACTTCAAAATATATCCGTCGCTGAAAAAGCCAAAGAGTGCTCCATCACAGAATCGCTCTGCTCTGATTGCCGCCATTATTAATGCAAGAATACACTGTTCATCTAAAGCATCAGTATTTACATTTCTCATTGATTCACCGTTCCATCCAATTGCATTGTTTCTCAGTATTAAACTATAATTTGTAAGCTGATACTCGGGATGGCTCTCCGCAAACTGATAGAATTCAGAAACAAATAAGTCTACAATATCATCAAACACCACAAATGGTAGCTGAATTGGATGTTCCGGTGCCCCGTTATTTTCGCTGTCAGTAAACCATTCGCCATAAGATTTGGTTTCAGAGAATTTAGCAATGTACTTTGTAAGCACCTTAAATTTGCCTATTTTCCCATCATAGCCAATAAATTTGCACCACTCATCATAAATGGAGCGCAGCTCGTCATCAAGATAGAATAAGGCTTTTTCTTTTATATCTTCAGGAACTCCATAGTATGCCTCTGCTATGGATCCAGTAATAGCAGCCAAGGTGTCGCTGTCACCGCCTATTGAAATGGCATTACGAATCGCATCTTCAAAGGAAGCTGATTCCAAAAATGCTTCAATAGCCTGCGGTACTGTTTCCTGACACGTCTCATTGAACCGGTATGTGTGTCTTATCTCATCTAGTGTAAAATTTAAAGAATAATAATTACGCTTGATTCTTTCCCGGATCTCATTTTTGGTAAAGCCACAACGCGCCATGTAAATCGCAATCGCAACGGCTTTCGCTCCCTTTATACCCTCTTCATGATTATGCGTCACTGCGGTTACAGCTTCGGACAGCCTGCGTACCTCGGCTTCCGTCTTTGCCACATATCCGACCGGGCTTATCCGCATGGCTGCACCATTGCCAAAGCTGTTATAAGGTTGGGGATTATCGCTGAAAACCCATCTCAAAAACATTCCGCCGAAACCACAATCCGGGTATTTACGCCCGATTTCCTGCATGTATTTAACGGCCATTTTACTTATCAGTGAATAATAGTCGTTACCTGAATTATTTCCATTTGCTGAAGGTCTGATTGTTTTTTCAGCTTCCATAATGGCTTTGGCAACTGCAAGCGTCATGATACTATCATCTGTCACAAAGCATTCTTCCGTAAAGAGTTCAAAATCCTTACTTCGATGATTATTAAACTCAAATCGCGAACCGACTATATCACCAATAATTGCTCCAATCAATAGGTTTCACCTCTCCTTCGCAAATCTGGAGTATAAAATATACCGTCAGTGGCTATGATCTTTTCTTTGTAACCATTAAAGACGATACCGTCGTAGCCATTAAAATGAGCCAGGTAATGTAATGGGTTTATCTGAAACAGCTATAAGAAATCATCTCATATGTGCCAATATCCTAAGATCTTTCGTCTCAGGATTCTTTTTTAGAAAAAACAAATACCATCCAGTCAATATTGTTCCCTTGCAGACGCTTGACATGCTAATTGCCCACCATACACCGTTAAGCCCCAGGTTGGTAGACGACAATATATGAGCAGCCGGTATTCTTAAAGCATTAAAGGTTATCCCCACAACTGACGGAGGAATGGTTCTGCCCAAACCGTTAAAAGCGCCTGCTGTTGTTGACTCCAAGCACATGAAAAGCTGTGAAAGGCCTAATATTCGCAAATATACGATTCCTTGCCTTATAGTTTCTTCCTCAGTAACGAATATTGAAAATAATGGTCTTGCAGCAAAAATAAGCAGGCCGGTAGCCAGCAATCCGATTATAGCCATAACGCCCATTCCGGCAAAATAACTCTTAATAACCCTTGACCATTTATTGGCTCTATAGTTTTGTCCGACCAATGTGCTCATTGCTGTTTGGAAGCCTCCTGCCGTCATCCAGGATATGGCTTCTATATGAGAGCCAATTTTTTGTACCGCTATTGGTATGGGCCCCCATTGGGCGATTATCCTTGCAATAAACATTGAAAATACTGTAAACAGCCCGCTTTGGAGGCCCGCTGGGAATCCCAGCCTGACAATGGATTTTATACGCCGTACATCCGGGGTTTTTAATAGATTAAGCTTAGAAAATAGCTCTTTTGTCCTCTGAGCCTTTATAATGAATACAACAGTCACGCAAAATTGAGCAAATACCGTTGCCAAAGCCGCACCGACAACCTCTAATCTTGGAAGAGGTCCAATCCCCAAAATCATCAATGGATCTAAGATCATATTTATGATCAATCCAAGTGTATTTATTACAAAAGGGATCCTGCTTTCTCCGTAACCGTTAAAAATCCCGGTAAACACAGGATTAATAAAGTTAAATATCAGTCCCAGGGAAATAATAACTAAGTAGGCAATTGCATTGTTTTCAATATCCGGTTCTCCAATGTTAAAAAAACCAATCAAAGGCTTTCGAAAAATTATTAACACCGATGCATAAAACAAGGCCAGGGAAATGATCAGCAGAATGCTGTGTTTTATGTAAACCCTTGCCTCTCCCATATCATGTTTGCCAACCGATTGGGCTACACCTACCTCGGCACCTATTCTGGCTATAAGGATAAATGCTGCCGACAACCACATATAGAAGCCGGCTGTTCCAACGGCGGCAACAGCCCTTGAGCCAATTCTGCCCATCCAAAACATATCGGTCATATTATACGCCATTTGAACAAAGGATGTTCCCATAATGGGAAGAGCCAGCCGGAATAATGCTTTGATTAGGTTTCCTTCAGTTATGTCATTTACTTTTGGCACCTTCATTGATCCCTTCTATATTATTAAAATTAATATCCCTTTTCACGTCAGCCCATTACACTTTTTCTATGCCAAAACTATTCATATAAATCTAATTGTCGCTCCACTTCCTTTTGCATTTGTGAACGTAGCTTAAATAACGATGTTTTCAGCCTAAAATTTTACTACTCGTGGTTCCTCGGTAAATGAGTAAAAAGTAGCCGTCGCGTCCTCAAAATACAGAACCTCCGTATTGTCATCATAGGGTGAATACATGGATTGAAGTTCCGGATACTTATCAAGCAAGTGCTTTTTTGCCTCCACCCTGTCATCCCTGATAAGCCTGCCCGTCACTCTAAGCCACTTCCCATCAGTACAAGCGCAGATCTCGGCTTTTGGATTTGCCTGTAACTGTTTTGATACCGCTTTTACCTTACCCGTCTGGATATAAAGTTTGCCTTCAAATATATCCACCGTTCCGAAAGGTCTGACTCTGGGCTGATCCCCTTCCACCGTAGCCAAATAATATGTACCGCAGTTCTTCAAAAACTGATAAACCTCCTAGAGTCCATCCATTTTCCTTGCCTCCTTATTTTATATTTGTGCTTGTCAATGGCAAAATCCGGCTTTTCAGCCAAAACTTATATTAATGCTAACCTCTAAGAATATAATGTACTACAATAAACGTGTAATTTCAACTTTCGTATTTTAATGCAGCTTTTTTTGCAGGTTCTTTAGTCCACCTACAAAAAGTGGAGCGCACACTCCGGCTTCTGCCATTTATTCTACCGACTTTAAGGACTCTGCCATGTTGATCTTTTCTATTTTCTTTTGAAGCATCAAATTCACCAGGAAAGTAATCATAAAGGTAACAACGACTGCTATAATATAGCTTGACCCAAATATCTGCTTTTTGAAGGAAACCATCTCAATGTTTATCTGGTCCATGACAAATTCGTGGAGCAGCTTGCCAAACCCCAATCCCAAGAGACAACCAATTACGGTCAGAATAACCGTCTCCCTGAACACGTAGCTTCTGGTCTCCCTGTGATAGAAGCCAAGAACCTTAAGCATAGCGATCTCACGGCTGCGCTCCATGATATTGATGTTATTGAGATTATAAATCACTACAAAGCCCAGAGCTCCCGCACAGGCTATGACCAACAATATGATATAGTCCAGGCTCTGCATCATATTATCCACCATGACTCTCATGTCATTGAGGACGGATACACCGGTCGAACAAAACAAGGATGCTACCAGTGAAATTACTGCCAGCAACGCATCAAACACATACTCGATTGGCGAAAAACCGTATATCATGTTATAGGCTTCTCATATAGCAATGGGAAAGTATTTGGTTCCCAGCAGATATCCTATCATACATCCGAGAACAGCCGCGCTGCCTGAATAAAATAAGAAGCGTTGTTTTGCCAGCACCAGACTGGCCTACAATAACGCAGATTTCCCCCTCCTCTATTTCAAAAGAAACGTTGCGCAATGCAAATACCTTTACATATCCCGTTTGATATATCTTGCTTACATTTTCAAACTTTACAAAAGCATCCATGGCATAGCGCCTCCTGATGCGAAGTATTCAACATCCGATAATGCAATCGATACATTTAAACAGTCCGTATACTTGCACAAACAAAGGCTTTAATCTATGAATAAAATATCCCCCAAACCCAGGTTTAGGGGAAACAGAATGAGTATTAACCGAATAATCACTCTGCCGCTGGAGGAAACAACAGGGACGTAACTTGGAGCAGAGCATGTAAATCTATATCCTCTTGCACCGAGCTTGCCAGTACGGTTTCCGCAAAAATGGAAATAACGGGCAAAGACTCCTTTCTATTTAAACGCAACAATAAGCTTTTTAATATATCCGTAATCTGTTGCCGTGCCGTTAAATGATATTTCCTAAATTGGCCTATAATATTTCCGGGGCAATCCATCAAAACTGATCAGCTTTGGCATTAGACTCCCTTCTTTATGAACGTGTTCATATAAATTATAAGACTTTGGTTTTCTACCGTCAATTAAAGAATTTAGATCGTTTACATCTGAGATTCTGTTTTTAACTCGGAGATTATGGTAATCTCGCCAGCTTTTTGATAAAATTATCTCAAGTTCTTTCGGTAAAGGGGAGAATACATGCTATGGATTATACGGATGAAATGATAAACAGGTTGTCCTTGGATTCTATCTGCGCTGCACTGTCATACGCTATGGGAATTCCGGCTCCGAAGGAGGCAGCAGCTCCGGCAAATATGCTGACGGAGTTCATCGACAAGAGCTTTCATGGCGAAAAAGTCGATAGGATCTTTCTCTACCATCCCGACGCTGTCGCGGAATGGATATTCCGTAAATATACAGACTATCTGCAGGAGGTTACCAGCCGAACAGCACTTCTCCTTCCCCTGCGTACCGTAATGCCTTCGGTAACGCCGGTATGCTTCGGAACCCTGTATACAGGTGCCCAACCCGCTGTCCATGGTATCAGGAAATACGAAAAACCAGTGATCACAATCGATACCCTATTTGATGCACTGCTCCGGGCCGAGAAAAAACCGGTAATTGTGGCAGAAACCGATTGCAGCATGTCAAAGATATTCCTGGAACGAAACATGGATTATTATATCTTCGATACCGTAGCCGAGGTCAATGCCAAGGCAGCTGAGCTGATCATGGCGGATACATACGACTTTATCGCCGTATACAACGGCAACTATGATGCAACCATGCACAAAAATGGTCCGGAAGCCCCCGCTTCTCTTGCCGCGCTGAAAGCAAATGCGGAGGCATTCGCCATGTTTTACGAGCTGATTAAATCCCACTGGAGGCAACACAACACCCTGATTGGCTTTGCCACGGATCACGGCTGTCATGAAATCGACGGCAATCTCGGCTCCCATGGCCTGGATATGGCGGAGGATCTCAATATAGTCCATCTATACGGCGCCTATCCGAAAGAATACTGAGCTTGCAGTCTTCTTGGTGCTTTAAGGGAAAAATTCCACATTTAATTTTTATTACCAAATTATAACTTCAGGCTTATAATCATCAGGTAGTTCTTGTTCGTTTAATAATTTAAACTTTCATCGTTGAATAATAGTATAAAAAAGAAGGCCATACCTGCTTCGCTGCTCCAGTTTAATCCTCCGGCAAATTTGGTATAAATGATTTCATCGAATTAAACTTTGTCCTTGCCAATCACTGTCCGGTTCAATGCCCATTAACCTCGTAACGGTTGGGGCAATATCGATAATGTTTGCATTTTTCATTTGTTCGGATGCCTGGCAGGGCGTGTTGCTTTTAATAATGATGGGTATGGTCATATCGGAAGCCAGTTCGGTTCCGTGTATAAAATCATGTCCCCCATGATCTGCAGTAACAATTAAGGCGTATTTATCCGGAATGCTCTTATATATTTTCTCGATACAATTCCAGGCATTATTTACTGCGTCAATATATCCATCTGACATCCAGCCATACTTATGGCCCTTTTCATCCGTAGCTCCAAGGTATATAAAAACAAAGTCAGGTGATCTATCCTTTATGTATTCTATAGCATTGTCAGTCAACAGATCGTCTGTATTATCATGATCATGTAAAGAAACAAAATATGAATATGAAAGAGAGCCAGGGCGAGACAGATCACGAAGCTCTTCCCAATTATAAAATGAAGCGGTGGTTTTGCCGCATTTTTTCAGATGGTCAAATAAACCAATAATAGGCCTTACCTGTGGAACATAAGTGTTTGTCAAGATGCCATGACGTTGAGGCGGTACGCTGTGGAATAAGGACATATGGCACGGCAAGGTCACAGATGGCATAACCGTTTGAGCACTCAAATTTGAAATGCTTTTTTCAAGTAATTCGCTAACAAAACTGTGTGCACAGGCATTAAGACTTTCGGGTACCATTCCATCAACCAAAACTAATACAACTTTGTTATCCATGTAATCCTCCTCATTTTACATAATTTAATGCATATCGCTTACAGCTTTTAAGATTTTAAGTTTTCAACTTGTCTTCCAAAATAACACAAAATCGCAATAAGTTCAATACCATTTTAATGCCTATCCGGAAATAGTATGTTTTATAAACAGGAGGCTGTGCGCCGTGGTGTCTATCCAGCCCCTATTGTATATAGAATTGTACTACAGTCGACGGTCCGCGCTGGCCATTAACACTGGTGGCATAAAAGTTTACCTCACACTTCCCGTAAGGCGCCATCCAAGGTATGGTGTAGTTCAGAGTATAAGTATTATCCCCCGCAGATCTCAGTACCTCCCAGATGCCGTATGCCGGTACAGAAACATAGACATTTTTTACTTCCCCTTCTACATCGCTTAAATATACTTTGGCTGTCACTGTATCGCCGCTTTTTGCAGTTGAAGGTATTATCTCGGCCTTTATGTTATAATTAAACTTATCCATGTTTATCCCCCCTAAATATTTATACCCTTTATAATTAACTCCATGGTGATATCACCACAGCGCACAGGATCGATATTCTCATTGCCTATTAGCATTCTGGCAACATAATTGGTCAATATACCTAAAATGCCTTGTGCCAGTTCCTCATGCTGATGAAAACGGAAATGTCCGTTTCTTATTCCATCCACTAATATGTCATCCAATATTTTGACTATATTCTCATATACCTGTACTACCGACGGAATGCTTTGATAAGGACTGCCAGGACCAAACCAGGTCTGGAATATTAATGCTGTCATATTTCTATTCTGAATGCAGTAACTAAGGAAGCCTACAATGGCAGATCGTAAACGCTGGGGTGCAGGGAGATCACATTCCACAACAAAACTATTTTCTAATTCCTGTATACCATTCTTTAAAATGGTAATAAACAATTGCTCTTTATTTGTAAAATAGTAATAGATGGTGGGAACAGTAGTTCCTGCTTCTTTGGCTATGTGTCTTATTGATGTTCCATCATAACCGTTCCTGGAGAAAAGCTCCAATGCACATTGATAGATACGTTGTTTTACATTGTTTTGATCATCCATAATATCACCTATCTAACGTTCGTTAAGTATATTATAAAGTATTATGTTGTCATTTGCAATAAATTTCTCATTGCAACTTATGGGCGGGTTTTTTCGGCTATTTACGGATTGCCTCCTGCTATATGCGCTGAAATTTAAATATATTCAGCAAGAAAAAAAAGATGAATGGAACTGCTAAAAACAGCACCACTCATCTTACGATTATCTTTAAAGTCGCTTTTATTCACATGTATAACCCGGCTTTTTATACATACACTTTTCGTTTGGAACAATGTCCACATCCCAAACCTTTTCTTTCCACTCTTCTTTTGGAATTTCCCTAATAACAACTGACACGCTGGATAAATCGCATCCAAGGATATCAACCAGGTCTTCTGCAATCTTGTCGGCACATTTTTTCTTTTGCTCCTCCGTCCTACCTGGAAAGCATTTGATCTCTACATGTGGCATGGCAACACCTCCAAAACAATTCGGTATTTTGTAATTAATCTACCACTTTCTCCTTCATCTTTTCTATAAGCTCCAATACTCCAGCCTCCACTCTTTTAAGATCCTCTTCCCTTGGTGCCCCTTCAAACTCCACAGATTCGATGAAATCCCAATTCATCTTATTCTTTTCAATTATTTCTTTAAGCTCCTTCTCTGCACCACCGGACCATCCGTATGATCCAAACCTAAATGCAAGCTTACCTGAAATCCTCTTTCTGCCAAGTTCGTTTAAAGCTGCTGCAACCGGCGGGAAAAGCTTATACTC
>LFSE01000021.1:0-13005 GCA_001513075.1 Clostridiales bacterium DTU074
GGATTTCTCACTATGGTTCTATAATTTTTTTGGTGTTGCATTTAATTTTACAACGAACCTATGAATTTATAAGGATATCACAAAAAATATAGTAATTTCCTGAGAAAAATAGTATACTGAAAATGGTATAACATGCTATATCAAATTGGTCGGATGGGGGGAGTAATATGCAAAAGGCAGTGGAAATTCATAGAAACGATATGATATTGAGAGGAATGATGCATACGCCCGACGGACTTACCGGAAAGGTTCCAATTGCTTTGATTTTCCATGGTTTTACGGGCAATAAAATGGAACCCCACTTTATATTTGTCAAACTATCCAGGATGTTGGAGAAAGTTGGCATTGCAAGCCTCAGGTTTGATTTTCTGGGAAGTGGGGAAAGCGACGGGGAATTCAAAGATATGACGCTGTCGGGGGAGCTGAAGGATGCCGAGGCAATCCTGAAGTATGCAAAGAGCCTTGACTTTGTTGATAAGGACAAAATTTTTGCAGTAGGACTCAGTATGGGTGGAGCCGTTGCCAGCATGCTTGCCGGACTTCATCCTCAGGATATAGCAGCCCTGTGTCTGTGGGCTCCTGCGGGGAACATCGGGGAGCTGATCCAAAAGTCCATTAGTGATATGGAAGCGGCCGGTGTTGATGTAAACAGTTTGGAATATTACGATCTGCGCGGGAATCTGGTAGGCAGGGCTTTTGTGGAGGATGTGCTCTCATTGGATGTATTTGAAATTGCCTCTTCCTACGATAAGCAGGTGTTGATTTTGCACGGCGACAGGGATGAGGCGGTGCCGCTGGAAACCTCCCATAGATATTTGAAGATATACGGTGACAAAGCTAAATTGAATGTGATTAAAGATGCAGATCACACCTTTAACAAGCATGAATGGGAAAGGAAGGTAATTGAAGAGACAGTGGGATTTTTAAAAAGCCAGGCAGATGATATGTAATATAATCGGAGGGATACTATGGTTTGGGAGGATGCGTTGAAGCTGATACTGGCAATGGTTTTAGGCGGCCTGGTAGGCCTTGAAAGGGAAATAACCAACAGACCCGCTGGCTTTAGAACCCATACCCTGGTATGCATGGGTTCGGCGCTGGTGATGATCACATCTCAATACATCTTTGATGAGTACCACAGTCTGGTTAACCTGGATCCGGCCAGGCTGGGTGCTCAGGTTATAAGCGGTATCGGTTTTTTGGGGGCCGGTACCATCATGAAGGATGAGGCACGGGTACGGGGTTTAACAACCGCCGCCAGTTTATGGGTTGTTGCTTGTATCGGTCTGGCTGCGGGAGCCGGCTTGTATCAGATATCCATATTTGCCGCCTTCCTGGTATATATAGTATTGATATTGTTGAAAAAAATAGAAGCCCTGTTCAGAAGAAATACAGGGGTTAAGGTAATCAAAATGGATATTCGCAATGTCCCCGGCCAAATTGCCAAGGTAACCGATTGCATGGGGCAACTGAAGGTCTTAATCCGTGATATTAAACTGGAACCCAGCGATGAACCGTGGGTACATGCAAAGTTCTATATACGCCTGCCCAGGAATGTTACATACGAAAACCTGTTGACTGAGCTGAAGGCTGTGGAGGGTGTCAGGCTCAGTCCGGATGATGATTAAGCATTTTTGTGGAAGTAACGGGGCTGATACGGAAGAACGAAACAAAGCCTGTGGTTTTTAGCAATATACTATGTTATAATGAATGAACCAATATATATTGTAGAAGGTGAAAATATTATGCTTTTACGGGAGCTGCTGATAAGTACGCCGATTTCTGAGATGATTGGCTACAAAAAAGTAGATGTTAAGGGGATAGCAATCAATCCATGTGACGTGCAGGAAGGCTATTTATATATATACTGCCCTGGGACAAGCCAGCTTCCTTATGAACAAGCTGTGAAACATGCTGTTGAGAAAGGTGCTGTGGCGGTTTGTATTGGGCAAGACCAAGAGCTTATCCCGTGCAATGTGACCTTTATAAAGACATACCATATCAATAGATTTATTTCGGCTGTAGCAAGGAATTTTTATCATTCTCCGTCTCAAACCATGGAGTTGGTTGGTATCACCGGCTCTCACGGAAAAACTACCATTGGATGGATGATAAAGTCCATACTGGATGCTTCTGGAGAACCGGGAGTGGTTATAGGTGCTTCATATTGTCAAATGTCAGATGAGATTTGTACAATTCACGAAAACGCAATACGTCCCCTGACATTAAACGCTTTACTACACCAGGCGGTACAAAAGGGCATCCGTACAGGGGTTATTGAGTGTTCTTATACGGCTATTATCCAGGAATTGTTGCGCCATATATGGTTTGACAGCATTATCTATACGGATCTTTACACTTATTTTCAAAACCGCAAAGCGGATTACCATTACCTGGAGATCAGAAGGACGCTGATCGATCACTTAAAAGGAGTAAAATCACCGATTATTATTAATGTGGACGACTATTATGCCGACAGGCTGAAGAGTGACAGCCTGATAGGATATGGCATTTGTCGTCCATGCTATGTAAATGCAGTAGATATTGAACTAACACCAAATGGCAGCCATTTTAGCGTTATCACACCCCGGGGCACATGTAAGCTGACCCTCAAGGTTCCGGGAATACATAATGTGTACAATGCTCTGGCCGTTGTCGCCTGGGGTTTGATCAAAGACATGGAACTGCCCCGTATACAGCAGGGGTTTATGGCCTTCGAAAATCCAGTGGCTGTCGGCGACGAGAGCAAGAGCAGTAAGTATGTAAAAATATATGTGCATAATATGGATGAGGGCCATGAACTCGAAGGGACATATGAAAGAGCGAATAATGAGAGTACCGGAAAGCTGATAACTCTGTTATCCATTGGGACTCAGGCTGACGACTTAAACCACAAAGAAGTCGGACAGGCCATCGGCAGATACAGTGAACGTTGCATCATTGTTCCAAATCATTTATCACAAAGTTCAATGAATGCAGCTTTTGGCATAGCCCAGCATATTGGGGGCATAGCCATAGAACATGACATGGATTGTTATAAGGCCATTCAAAAAGCAGTTGATACTGCTGAAGACGGTGATTGCATACTTGTGGCATATAAAAACACATCGTTGGAATAGTGTTTTTTCTATACCTGTTTTCAGAAATGATGAAAAAATAAGATAGTGAAAGGTATGTGAGAAACATATGGATATAAAGGATTTTATAACCGAGCTTGTTGCCGTGCCGGGTGTGTCGGGTTATGAAGAAAGAATTGCCCGGATTATTTCTAAAGCATTCAATCCCTACTGTCAAGAGGTTAAAACGGATGCTTTTTTCAATGTATATGGCCGAAAAACCGACGGGCAGGGTGAAAACATACCTAAAGTGATGCTGGCTGCCCATATGGATGAGATCGGTTTGATGGTGACAGATATCGATGAAAGTGGTTTTATCAGGTTTACCAATATAGGAGGCGTTGATCCCCGTATACTTCCTGGTCAGGAGGTGGAAATCCACGGAAAGGAAAAATTGTTCGGTGTTATTGGAGCAAAACCGCCTCATTTACAGGGGATGGAGGATGCAAAAAAAGCTATTAAAATGCAGGATATGGCCATCGATGTGGGCTTATCTGCAGAGCGGGCCAGAGAGCTGATAAAAATAGGGGATATTATTACTTTTGTGAGTCCTTTGGTTGAACTCAAAGGCAGTATGGTGTCTGGTAAATCCCTTGACGATCGGGCGGGGGTGGCTACCCTGTTGGCAACCATGAAAGAGCTTGATAAACTGCGCTTTTGTGCCGATGTATATTTTGTGGCCACCGTCCAGGAAGAGGTGGGAGTGAGGGGAGCGGTCATCAGTGCATATCGGCTTAATCCTGATATAGGAATTGCCATAGATGTCACTCACGGAGATATGCCGGATGCACCCAGAGACGAGACCTTTGCAATGAACAAAGGTCCGGTTATTGCCGTTGGCCCCAATATGCATCCCCGTTTGACGCAAAAGCTTATGGATACTGCCAAGGAGTATGGGATCGATTATATGGTGGAAGTGGAACCCGGACCTACGGGTACCGATGCTCGGGCGATTCAGATATCACGATACGGGGTTCCCACCGTTCTCATCGGAATTCCATTGCGGTACATGCATACTACCGTGGAAACCTTAAATTTGGATAATATAAAGCAGGCTGCCAGATTGTTGGCGCGTTTTATTGCGTCGTTGAAGGAGGATTGGAACGAATGGCTGAATTACTGAAACAGTTGACCGAGACTGCTGGAGTATCGGGAGATGAAGGTCGGGTTCGGAAGCTGATAACTGAAAGAATATCCCCTCTGGTTGATAATGTCCAGACCGATAGAATGGGAAATTTAATCGCCTATAAAAAGGGGAAGAAGAGCGACAAAAAAATCATGCTATGTGCCCATATGGATGAAATTGGATTGATAGTTACAGGCATACAGGAAGAGGGTATGTTAAAGTTTAAAACGATAGGTGGAATAGATCCCCGGATTCTGGTGTCAAAACGAGTCCTTGTAGGTGAAAAGGGCTGTCCAGGCGTATTGGGGATTAAAGCAATTCATCTTCAGGAAGTTGAAGAACGCCAAAGTGCCGTAAAGGTTAAGCAAATGTATATAGATATCGGTGCTGCGTCCAGGGAGGAGGCAGCTCAAGCCGTTAGTTTAGGTGACTATGCCGTGTTTGACAGTAGGTATATTGAATTTGGTGAAAACAAGGTTAAGGCTAAGGCGTTGGACGACAGAGCCGGGTGTGCAATACTTGTGGAGCTGATGAAGCAGGAATATGATTACGATATCTATGCGTGTTTCAGTGTTCAGGAGGAGGTGGGCTTGCGGGGGGCCGAGGTGCTGGGCTACGGCCTCAATCCTGATATAGCTATTGTCGTTGAAGGGACCACCTGTTCCGATGTTCCTGATGTGGACCAACACCAGTATACCACTGAAATGGGTAAAGGTCCCGCCATCACTATTATGGACGGCAGCTCCTATGCCAACAAAGAGCTGGTGGAAATGCTGGTAAAAACTGCATACAGGGAAGGCATATCCTTCCAGTTTAAAAAGGGTACTACAGGAGGCAACGATGCGGGAAGGCTTCATCTGGCCAGGGAGGGTATAAAGACAGCAACGGTATCGGTACCCTGTCGCTATATTCACAGCCCGGCTTCGGTAATGGATCTCGATGATTACAGCAATACAATCCGATTATTATCATGCTTTTTGAAAGGATGTGAATTATGATGAAAGAACTCCTGAAGAAGTTAACCCAGACATACGGTCCTTCAGGTAATGAGGAGATTGTTCGGGATATTATCCGTGATGAGATTAAAGCTTATGTTGATGAGGTTAAGGTGGATGTACTCGGTAATTTGATCGCCGTGAAAAGGGGCTGCGGTACCAAGGTTATGCTGGCTGCCCATATGGATCAGATCGGATATATGGTTACCCACATTGATGATAAGGGTTTTTTAAGGTTTGCCCGAATTGGTGGTATTTCCGTTGGGAACAGCATAAACCGGAGGGTGATATTTAAAAATGGTGTCACCGGGGTTATAAGCTATGATGGTGATATTGACAGAATCAGCGATATAAAGCTGGAGAAGATGTACATCGACATTGGGGCGTCCAGCCGCGAAGAAGCCGAAAAAACGGTAGCCATAGGGGATGTGGCAGTATACTGTTCCTCCTTTTCGGAAAACAACGGGAAGTATACTGGCAAAGCTATGGACGACAGGGCAGGCTGTGCATTGTTGATTGAAACGGCAAGGCGCCTTAAGAGTTCGCCCCATGAAATATATTTCGTATTTACCGTTCAGGAGGAAATAGGGGTTAGAGGGGCTAAAACTTCCGCCTATGCCCTTAACCCGGATATTGGTATTGCGATAGACGTTACCAGGACGGGAGATACGCCTAAAGCCAGGCCTATGGCTGTAAAGCTTGGGGGCGGGCCTGCTATAAAAGTGAAGGATGCGCTGGTAATGGCCCATCCCAGGGTTAAGGGATTGATGGTAAAAAGGGCAGAAGAGCTTGGGATTCCGTATCAAATGGAAATCTTGGAGGCCGGGGGAACAGATGCCGGGCCGATACATCTCACTCGGGAGGGGGTTCCTTCCGGAGTTTTATCAATACCCTGCCGTCATATACACAGCGACAGCGAGATGGTGGATGCGTCGGATATGGAGAACGGTGTAAAGCTTTTACAGAGAATACTGGAAGAAGAAATTGATATTTTTTAAACTATTGCGTTTTTTCGGTACTTGATTGCTGAAAATTAATGATTTAGGAATGAAGGAAATGCCATGGGACTGAGTAAATCGATTGATTGAAAATCTCCCATGGTTTTTTGTTTTCAGCCGGACATGGCCGGAAAAGGCCGTACGCTAACCATATATCTCTGACAATAAAAATAATGTGCTTGAACGAAAACTTGAAAATATATAAAATAAATAGTATGAGTATATTTTCAAGGAAGGTTATTGCATGATCTTGCTTCATATGGCCTGGACGGGCAGCCAATTTTTTATATGGGGAGAGAAAGAGCCGGAACCCTCGATATATAAGAAAAGGGGAAGACCGCCCAAAAACCCGGGTGGTGCCCCTCATCCTTTTCAGGCTTCAGTCCGGGATGTTAATTCGCTTATGAATGTGCTCTATCCCGGAATTGACTGGGATAAGGATAAAAGGCAGGCTAAGATATACCTTTTGCTGCCCACTGGTAAGCGGGTGCCGCAAGCATCACCAGGACTGTCAATGGAGGACGAAAATGAAGAATACAGGCTGGCCGGCTGGGAAGTTACCGGCTTGTTAGTTGACGTACCCGAATTCATAGAAGGCATTGCTGCCGGTAGCCAGGGTGAATATGAAAACGGTACATATGATTTTATTTACGGGGATGACTGGAATTATTGGATGTTGTGCGGTCGCTTTCTGTTGCGCATGCTTTGCAGGCAGAAGTTCATCCCTTCTCTGGCTCCCGGCAATGGCGGCGGAGTAGTTGCGGTATGGCAACCGGTTTTTGAAGACCCTGAGGATCGCAGAATTATTAAACGGCTGATCAATGTTATGCCTCCCATATGCTGCGGCGTTTTGGGGCAAACCTATCAGTCAAAAGAACCACTTTTACCCTATGATGTTATCATGAACTACCTGAGGGTAGCCACCGACGAAGTTATACGCAGTTGGCTCGGCAATATGGATTACGGAGAGGAGAATATTCCAATTGAACGGCTGTGGTTGTATGCCCTTCGAGGCAAAAGACGAAGGATCATCGGTAGCAAGAAGCAGATTGAGGAATTGATAGAAGGAATCAGGCAATGGACCAGGCCCTTAAGGGAAAACAGGGAGAGTTTTCGAACATGCCTGCGTCTGGAGGAACCAAAAGAAGGGACTGAGGAATGGTATCTCTCCTTCCACCTGCAAGCTACCGACGATCCAAGCCTGCTGATTGCTGCACAGGATATATGGCAGACCGGCAGTCAGGCCAATCATTTTCTGAATAAGGAGTTCGAGCATCCTCAAGAGAAGCTGTTGGAGGGTTTGGGAAAAATATCGAAGATATACCCTGTAATTGAAAGAGGATTAATGGAACCGCGACCGGAAGGGGTTTTTCTATCAACCGAGGAAGCATATTTCTTTTTAAGAGAAACCGCTATACTTCTACAGGAAAGCGGATTTGGTGTACTGGTACCGTCTTGGTGGCGGGAACGAAGGAAAAGGACGTTGGGTGTCAGGTTAAAGCTTCATCATATCCGGGGAGAAGCCGACTTCAATACTGATGGACATATCGGATTGAATACCATTGTGGGATACGATTGGAAATTGGCTATCGGCGACAGTACCGTTGACTATGAAGAATTAAAACAGTTGGCTGCCCTAAAGAAACCCCTGATAAATATAAGAGGGCAGTGGGTGGAGCTTGATCCTAAAGAGATTGACTCGGCTATAAAATGGTTGGAAAGGCATAGAGGAGAGAAAAGGCTTCGGCTGAAAGAAACTCTTGATATGGTGTGTGCTGCTGAAGATGGACCGCCGGTTACGCTCATAGATTCGGAAGGATGGCTGGAAATTTTATTGAAAGGACTGGCAGGGACCGACTCCCCTACGATTCTCGATACGCCGTCGGGCTTTTGCGGCAAACTGAGGCCGTATCAGGTTCGAGGGTTTTCATGGATGGTTTTCTTAAGAAGACTAGGCTTTGGGGCTTGTCTGGCCGATGATATGGGTTTGGGGAAGACGGTTCAGTTAATTGCGCTTTTGCTGTATGAGAGAGAGGAACTGGGGGTGAAAGGTCCAACGCTGCTGATATGTCCCACTTCCGTTGTGGGCAATTGGATGCGGGAGATTTCCCGATTTGCTCCAAGCTTGAAGACATTTATTCATCATGGTGTGGATCGGTTGATGGGGCAGGAGTTCATTGAAAATATTGCAGGGTATGATCTGGTAATAAGCACTTATAGTCTGGTCAGCAGGGATTGGGATACAATCGCCCAGGTTGACTGGGAGGGCATAGTGCTTGATGAAGCACAGAATATCAAAAACCCTTCCACCAAGCAGGCGCAGGTAGTTCGAAAATTGAAGGGCAAATACAGAATAGCCCTTACAGGAACTCCCGTTGAAAACCGGCTTATGGAACTGTGGTCAATTATGGAATTTTTAAATCCGGGCTACCTGGGAAGCCGTCAGAGCTTTTACAGAAAGTTTGTATTACCGATAGAAAGGTATGGTGATGAAAAACGTGCCTGGCAGTTAAAACAGCTTATCAATCCCTTTATTCTGAGACGAACCAAGACCGATCCCACTGTTATTAAAGATCTGCCCGTTAAGCAGGAAAATAAGGTTTATTGTGCCCTGACAAGGGAACAGGCAACTCTGTATCAGTCGGTGGTTGACGATATAATGGAGAAAATCAGCACTTTATCTGGTATGGAACGCAGGGGATTGATATTGTCAGGCCTCACCAGGCTTAAACAGATTTGCAATCATCCAGCTTTGTTTCTGGCCGATGGCAGTGTACTGGATAACAGATCAGGAAAGTTGATGCGTTTGCAGGAGATGATGTATGAGGTATTGAGTGAAGGGGATAGAGCTCTTGTATTTACTCAATATACTCATATGGGAAAAATGCTTCAGACTTATCTACAGAGGTGTTTTCAGCGGGAAGTACTTTTCCTGCATGGAGGTGTGCCCAAGGAGAAACGGGATTATATGATTGAAAGATTTCAAAGTGCCGATGGCCCCGATATTTTCGTGTTGTCCCTGAGAGCGGGAGGAGTAGGTTTAAATTTAATCCAGGCCAATCACGTATTTCATTATGATAGGTGGTGGAATCCTGCCGTGGAGGACCAGGCTACCGATCGGGCTTATAGAATCGGTCAAAAAAAGAACGTTCAGGTACATAAGTTTATCTGCCAGGGAACTCTGGAGGAAAAAATAGATTTGCTTATCGAAAGGAAAAAGGACTTGGCAGACAAAGTGGTGGGGATAAGGGAAACCTGGCTTACCGATTTGAGCGATGATGAACTAAGAAAGCTGTTTACTTTGGAACGGGATGCTGTGGAGAATGAGTAATGGAGGATAAATAATGGCAATAAAAGGGACAAATATCTTAAGATCCAACTGGTGGGCCCGACAATGGCTGAAATCCCTGGAGTCATACCAACGGTTCGATGAAAAGGGTCGGCGAAAGGGTGTTGCCAGAAGCGGCAATGTCCGGGATATGCAAATATGCCCCGGAATAATCAGAGCAAACGTTAAGGGAAGCAGGAAGAGCCTTTATAAAGTTGATATCAGGTTAAATACCCTGTCAAGGGATGAGTGGGAAAAGGTGCTGGATGCTTTGTCCGACAAGGCCATATTTTCAGCAAAGATGCTGGCCGGGGAAATACCTGACAGCATTGAGGAGGTATTTACCTCCCTGGATGTTTCCCTGTTTCCGAGAACGGCCGGAGAGTTAACCGCCGGCTGTACCTGTGGAGATGAGGCCAAGTTCTGCACACATGTAGAGGCGGTATACCATGCTTTGGCATTGGAGTTTGCACGGAATCCGTTTGCACTGTTCCGCTTGAGGGGAATGGATAAGGACCAGATTATAGAGGCTATCCGGAAGAGAAGGATTACGGAGCCTGAAACCGTGATGGCTGAAAATGAGGATATGGTTGGCGATGAGGAATTCACTGAAGCTGATGATCAAGGGCGCTGTTCTCAGCTGGCTTCTCAATCCTATGTTAATTATTGGACGGGCAGGATGAAAAACAACGATATAAAGTTCACAATAGAACCGTCGCTGGTTGAACAGTCCATACTGAAGAGACTGGGAGAGCCTCCTTTTTTTGCGGGGAAAATGGATATGATGAGACAGTTGGAGAGAGACTATAAGAAGATTCTGTTTAAGGCTATTACCGTCGGACATAAAGAGTAAGGCATATATGGGATATGAAAAAGACCATATATGCCTTCAATCTGTTATCGGTTAACCTTCTTATTTATGGCGGAGTACAGGTGCCGTTTATTGTATCAGGCCTGTTTCTGTGAAGGACACAAACCTTTCCATGAACACCCCTGACAACCGGCACAGCTTAAAGGCTGCCGAAGCAGGGTATGACATCTGGGACACCGTTTATATTTGTCTATATCTACCAGCATTTTGCATGTTGTACATTCCACGTGCATTATCAACACTCCTTATACAGGAACGCAGTTCCCTTAAATTATTATCTGCGCTACAATTCCCGCCGTCAAAAATGAGATTATAAAACTCCCCAGCCAGATAACCAGAGATTCCTTCCAGGTTCTTTCCTTGAATATCACCATAACTGCAGCAATACAGGGAACAAATAGAGTGATGGCAATCAGGGCTATCAATATCTGTGAAGAGCTGAGCATTCCTCTGGATACCATGTCGTTCAGTCCTGCCGCTCCGAAATCCCTCCGAATTATGCCCATGATAAAGGCAACGGCTGTTTCCCTCGGAAGTTTAAGAAAGCCTTCCGAAATGGGGGCGAAAGCATTGGATACCAGATCTAGAATTCCGGTATATTGCAACAGGGTGATTACACCGGCACCAATAGCAAAAAGAGGGCCGGCTTCAGTAATAAAGGTCTTCGACTTGACGTATGTCTTTTTCATAACATTTGCCGGCCGCGGGAGGCGAAGAGGGGGAAGATCGATCATAAGATCAGTGGATTCCCCAGGCAAGACCTTGTTCAAAATGGTGCCCGACAAGGCAAAGACCAGGAAGATGACGAATATATAGAGGATCACCATCTTGATACCTAGGGGAGCGATAAGGCCGGCTATAACACCCAGCTGGGCGGAGCAGGGTATTGTTAACCCCAGAAGGGCCGTTGCAATAAATCTTTCCCGCTTGGATCCTAGCACCCTGGTGGTTATTGTGGCCATAGTAACGCAGCCAAATCCTAAAATTATGGGAATGATGGCACGACCGTTCAGACCAATTGAGTTTAGGCTGCGATCGGTAAGCACAGCGATTCTGGGAAGGTATCCCGAATCCTCCATTATGGACAGCACAAGGTAAAACCCAACTACCAAAGGAAGTAGGAGGCCGAATACATATATGGGGGTCATGGTCAAGAGACCGAATTCACCGATGAGTAACCGGCCGAAAAAGCTGTCCATACCGACAAGGGGTTCAAGGAGATTTACAATAAAATTATAGTAATATTCGCCCATTATAACTCCCTCGGTCCATTCGACTACCGTTTGGGCAACAAACACCCCCACAAATTGATAGGTGAGCCAAAGGACGACTGCCAGTATGGGTATTCCTATAATTGGAGACAGCATCCATCTTCCCAATCGGACGGAAAAAGAAGCTTCTTTATTGGTTTGTTTCACAACCTTTTGAGTTATTTCATTTACCCTTGCCCGCCTTGCCTCGTATATTTTATCCCTCATATGTTCAGTCTGAACGATATTGTGCCTTTCAATGATGTTTTCATCCCCTTCCAGCACCAGCAGGGCTTCCGAGTCTTCATCCACAAGACTGCGGATCTTAGGAAGGTGTTCCATCACTATGGGGAGGCGGTTTCCCGTTGTGGAATAGTTTAATGCAGCCTTAACTTCTTCCAAACCCTCCCCTTTTATGATGGTGGTTGGAATAACAGGGACGCCCAGTTGGCGCGACAGCTCTTCCACATCGATTTGTATGCCGTTCTTTTTGACTTCATCCATCATGTTAAGGGCTACCACAACCGGTTTTCCCATATCAATGATCTGTTGGGTTAAAAAAAGATCCCGCTCAATATGCAGGGCATCTACGATGTTTAATATGACATCGGCATAGAGGATGACATCCCTGGCCACTCGTTCTTCGTCATTAAATGAGGATACTCCGTATACACCCGGAGTATCCATAACAACCATATCTTTATATTTTCCCGAACTGATGTCAACGGTTGTTCCCGGAAAGTTCGACACATCGACGTATAAGCCGGTTAGTGCATTGAAGAAAAGGGATTTTCCCACATTTGGGTTTCCTACAAGCACAAGTTTTCGAGCATCTTTATTTATATCTATCTGTTCCGTTAAATTATGGCATTGCACTGCCCTGCCCCCCTACTTGATTAGTGTTATGATAAAGCAATTACATAACCTGAATTGCTATTTTTCTGGCCAATCTTCTACCGATAGCAATCTCCTGCATTTTGTTCTGAATGATAATAGGGCCACCTGGCAGCTTGCCGGCGCAAGTCAGTTCAGCTCCTTTGCAGATACCTAAACGTATGGCCTGATTGCTTATTGTGGGATCGGAAATTGATAATATTCGGAATTTTTGTCCGCTGCAGGCTTGATCCAGAGTCATCTATTTGCCCTCCTTAATAATCCTTTAATAATGAGAATCATTCTCAATATAACCTAATAAATAAACCATTTTTTTCGATAATATTCTAATGCAAATGAAAATCATTGTCAATATCATTGCTGGTAAAGATAGTGTCAAGATACTTTGGGTTTTTGAAAAAAGTATTCCCCCTGTATCTATCTTTTT
>LFSE01000021.1:13010-14217 GCA_001513075.1 Clostridiales bacterium DTU074
AAACGTTTTTGTAGTGCAATATCAATATATAGAGGGGCTGAGATTGTGCCTGTTACTATCAAGGATGTGGCTAAGAGAGCCGGTGTTGCCATTGGAACGGTTTCTAGAGCGCTTAATAATTATAAAGACATCAGCCCGGAAACAAGAAATAAAATATTTAAAGCAATCAATGAACTTGGTTATACACCTCATGTAATAGCACGTTCTCTTTCATCAAAGGTCTGTTCCAATATCGGCGTTATCATATCCGGGCTACTGGAAGGACATCGCCAGGATAATTTATGGTATTTATTGCTTCAGGGAATTTACAGGTTTGCTGTTGAGAAAGATTTGGAAGTTGCTATTTATGGTACCGACTCGAGTAAACAACAAAGAAAAGCATATAAACAATTTTGTCAGGAACGTAATATTGCTGGTGCAGTTCTCATTGGCATTAAAACGACAGACGCTTATTTTAGAGAAATGGTAGATTCTGAAATTCCCTGCGTACTTGTAGATGTTCCTTTTGTCTCGTATAAAGTTGGTTGTGTTTCAATAGACAATGAAAAAGCATCCAGAGAAATAGTTGAATATGTAATTGTTCAGAACCATCGCAACATTGTTGTAATTGCAGGGAAAAAAACTGCTGCCGTAACGGCTGAAAGAGCTGCAGGTATCATCAAAGGGGTTATAGGCAGGGGGTTGGAATTGCCTGATAGTAATTTTTTCTATTGCGATTTTAGTCAAGAAAAGGCTTACGAAACAGCGAAAAAATACATACTGGAAAACGGGACAAAGGGAGCAACAGCGTTTATATGCATGAGCGATATAATGGCAATAGGGGTTATAAATGCTATTAAAGACGCTGGATATCGTGTTCCCGATGATTTTTCTGTTGTTGGGTTTGATGATAATCCTATAGCAGAGATTTGTCAACCCGGCTTAACAACAATACGGCAGGATTTTTCAAGAATTGGGTACAATGCTTCAGCCCTGCTTAAAAAGATCATTGACAATGAAGACGCAGCAGACCATATATTATTACCATACGAGCTGGTGATTCGTGAAAGTGTCAGGAAAATCTAGCAAAAACGTTTTTGAGAATAAACAAGGTTGTAATAGAAGGAGAGGTTGTGTAAGATGAAAAAGCTAACATTAATAATGGTCATTTTAATGTTAGTGGTCATCGCATTTACAAGCTGCTCGCAATCTGGGGGAGACTCAAAAG
>LFSE01000053.1 GCA_001513075.1 Clostridiales bacterium DTU074
CACCAATACTGACGAGAAAAGGGAGATAAACGCTTCGATTTCGCTGCAGGCCCAAGCACCGACCAACCCTGTAATACTCGACCTTAATTCTGGTCAGGTATACTCCCTGCCCGCCGCTTTTAATTCCGATCGCATAGAATTTGAAGTAAAATTCTATCCCGCTGGCAGCCTGTTAATAATGCTTCCCAAAACTCAGATGGACGCAAAACCTGCACCGAGTTACCTGGACAGCGGCATACAGTTTGGTACCGGGCATACCACATTACGCTTGATAGACAAATGGAATTCATCCCTTATGGACAAGAATGTCATGCCCATCAATGACGTTACCCTGTATCTGTACGGGACAATGGTAGCACAGGATACTCCGGTCACTAAAGTGCTGCACCAGTGGTTTTATAAAGCACCGGAAGGAACTCCCTTTAAGGCCGAGTATACCTTTGAGGTAATAAACGTTCCTAAAGGCGAGATATTCGCAGCTATTGAAGTCGCCGAGAATTTGGACAGGATCACCTGCAATGGTGCGGAAGTCAAACCTCTGAAAGTTAGGGGAGAGCTAGGAGCCTTTGATCCAGAGAAAAGCTGGAAGGATATCAATTTCACCAAAGTACCGTTGAACGGCTTGCTGAAAAAAGGTATCAACAAACTGATGCTGGAAGGAAGAAAATCCAACAATATTACCGGCCCCGGAACCCATTCAGGGGTTGAAAACTTCAACGAACACACTCCCACAGAGGTTGAGACTATTTACATTGTCGGCGACTTTACGGTACAGGATGAGGATAAGATAAAATTTGCCATTAACGGCGTTATCGGCACCCCGGACCATCGGGATCTTACAACTTCCGGTTATCCCTTTTATGCGGGCAAAGCCGAGTTTAATTCATATATAGAAATCAGCGATGATTTGGCCAATAGCTCGGGCAGATTCTATCTGAAACTAAATGATGTAAATGCTGCCTGTATTGAGCTTTATATAAACGGAGAATATTGCGGCGTAAAATACTGGCAGCCCTACGTATATGATGTGACAAAGCATTTGAAAGCAGGAAGGAACGAGATAAAGCTGGTAGCCTCAACTACTCTGTTCAACCTCATGGGGCCAAACCGAATTGTAGGAATTACCGAGGCCCTTTATGTTGGACCCCATACATTCCTGGATTTTAATAATTTTACGGAGAGATATGCTCTGCTTCCATTTGGGATAGGGTCCGCCAGCCTAATCACGGTATAGGATATCTTTTGTATGAACCGATTTGTCTCAACATGTCGGCTTCACTTGCTCTGCTATATGAGCAATACCTTAAGCAATACCTCAAATATGTCGAACTTTACTTCAGCTGATAGACGGGATAGTTGCATATTTCATTTTATGCCTATCCCGCCTATTTTATTTATTATATTCGGTCATCCGTTACTGGTTTTTCCTCAATTATCATATCTGTACCTTTGGCCAGCCCTTTTCCGAACCATATGTTAATTGAACGATATTTTTTCAAATACGAATTTCCTATTTCCTTGTGGTAGAAAATTGCAAATCCGTATATAATATAAGCACCAACTAAAAATATTTTAAAATATATCTATCGAAAAGAGGTATATCCATGAGTAGCAATGAAAAGAATGCTCAAAAGGAAATACCAGATGGCATTATGATGAAATTATTTGAAGCCTTCCCCTATCCGCTTCAGATTTTTTCCCGCGACGGGACGGCAATAATGATTAACGATGCAGCGCTGGAGATGATAGGCATAAAGAGCAGAGAATCTCACATAGGCAAGTATAATGTTTTTGAGGATCCGATAGTCCGTAAAATGGGCGTTACGGAACAGGTCAGGGAGGTGTTGTCCGGCAAAATCGTTTACCTTACCGATTTTACCACATCTTATGATGATTTGATACGATATTATTATGTAAGGGAAAGAGATTTAAAGCTGATAAACTCGGATATAACATGTTTTCCTCTTCTGGACGAGAATGGACATGTAGAATACTTTGCTGCGATCTTTATCTTTAAAAACGTATATGCGGATAAAGAAGAAATCGGACGGGCCAAAGAGTATATAAAAACCCACTGGAAGGAACCTTTCAAAGCCGATAAGATAGCAAAAGCAGCACATCTTAGCAAATCCCATTTCAATAAACTATTTAAAATTCATACCGGCATAACTCCCCATGAATATTACATTAACTATAAAATCAGTAAGTTAAAAGAGAAGCTGTTGGATACAAACCTCTCTATTTCTCAGGCTTTTGCAGCATGCAATATGAATTATAACGGTCATTCCGCCAGACTGTTCAGAGAAAAGGTTGGTTTAACTCCTTCAGAATTCCGAAAAAAATACCGGAATAAATAAACTTGACAGAAAAAATTGTATGCAGAAACCAGGCTGTAATGCCTGCTTTTTTATTTTCTGATCACAGTATTCTTACTAAATATGAGCATATTTTAACTATTAATAATCCAAGCTCATGAATAAAATATCTATAGTGAATATCAATTCCAAGTATTATCAAAGGCATTCCTTTACTTGATTCAGCATTGAATGCTGAAGGTGAAGGCATTAATTATTGATTTAACCTTCTACCAGCGGGATATACATACAAGGATTCCGACTGTTAGCTTTGATATTCCCGATTGTTTATCAACCATTCTTGACGCGGTACGGCATCGATTGCCCGGTTGACCAGATGGTTTGACAAAATATTATAATTCCGGGGAATTGTGCGACATATCTGAAAAAATACAAATAATAATTAAATAGGAGGAGGCTATTTGTATGTTGAAAGCAAAAAGAAAAAAGCACATTCAGTTCTTATTTCAATTAACAGCCTTGATTTTGATAGCTGTAATTCTTGTCGGCTGCGGAAGTAACACGCCTGCGAATGAAGATACACCTTCAGGCGGAGGGAAAGTGGAAGAAACACCACAGCAAAAGGATGAAAGTGAGGGAAAAACAGAGGATACGGCACCGCAAAGCGATTCAGGTTCAAGCTCACCCGGTTCGCCTGCTACTGCAGCGGAATCTTATACTGCTTACACAGAGGCAAAAGGCGAGTTGATATCAAGACTGTCTGATGCACTGTCGAGTAATCCCGATACCGGACTTGCTTCAATGTCTCTGCTTGGCATAGCATTGGCAGATTTGGCCTTGCTACCGGCAAGCAGTTTCGGCTTGGGAGAGAGTTCGGTCAATATGGCGCTTGGATTCGTGGGAGCTAAAGATATTGAGTATAGTGAAAGCGGCAACCAATACAGCGTTAAGTATCGGAGCGAAGACGGAAAAAATTATGAGCTGAAAGGAGAATACGATAAGGCAGCAGACGCACTTAAATGCATTTCATTTACAGACGGCAAGGAAACTATAATTTCGGAACATCGCAAAACATCTTTCGGATATGTCAGTCAAACATATATTATTAATGACGACGGTTCAGCATATGTTTATCAGCTGGCAGTCAGCGGCTTGAACGGTGCCATTGGCATTTTCGAAGCATCCCAGGTACCTCCGGGATTAACAGGCAGCGAAACAATTGACTTCCCCAAGCAATGCAAGGAATGGTATGCAATAGATGGAAATAAGGTAACAGGAGTCGACTCTGACGGTCAAGAGATATCATTTGAGTATACCCCATCTGATGAGGGTGAATAGGTAATGAGAAAAGGATTATTGATACTGATAATCTGTCTCGCAACACTTGCTGCTGCTTCAGTTCTCACAGTGACTGTCGTAGTGCCGTATATAAGATACAATCAGGCAATTGCTCCATTTAATGAAGGAAGGTATGAGGAGGCCATAGCTGCATTTGTCGCTCTTGGGGATTATAAAGACAGCGCAGAAATGTTGATGGAATCCCGTTACCGTGCTGCAGAAGCTAAACTGGATAAGGGGCTGTATGAACAGGCAATGCAGGAATTTTTGGAGCTTGGATCATATCGTGACAGCCATGAGCGTTATCGCGAAGCACGTTATCGCTGGGGGATGGCGCTTGTAAACGAAGGATCATACAGGGCTGCCCTGGAGCTGTTTTTACCGGACATCGAGGATGTTAGCGTCATGAATGAAATAAAAAGAATATACAAGCTGGCAGCGCAAAACGGAGAATTGGGCGTTGCTTATGATGCTGCTGCGGCGCTTCGGGATTTTGAGGCCATAGCTGAACTGGGTTTACAGGTTATTGCAGCTGGCCGTAATCATGTGGTTGCCCTTCGCAGAGACGGCAGGGTGATGGCTGCTGGTAACAACGACAAGGGACAATGCAATGTTCAGGAATGGACCGATATCATTGCAGTAGCTGCCGGGTTTGAGTATTCTGTCGGACTTCGGGCTGATGGCACTGTTGTCGCAACCGGATTTAATAACAATGGGCAGTGCAATGTACAGGGCTGGACGGAGATTGTGGAAATTTATGCGGGCAATACCGCAACAGACACTATAGGCGTGAGAGCTGACGGTACTATTGTAGCAACCGGGAGCCTTAAAGACGGGAATTACTTCGAACAAATTCCCGGGGAAGCGGATGGTATGATAAAGCTGCGTCCGGGATTTAATGGTATCATTGCGGTAATGGATACCGGCTTTATCCGGTACATTCGCAAATCAGGTGAGATGAAAGGTATTAACAGATGGATAGGCATAAAAGATGCAGCTATTGGTACTCAGCATGCTGTTGGATTGCTTGTTGATGGAACCCTGGTAACCGCAGGAAGGAGTTCGTCCGGGCAAAACGATGTGGAGGACTGGTCCAATATTATTGCAATTTCTGCTTCCAACAGCAATACTGCCGGGCTGAAAACCGACGGCACGGTAGTTGTGGCAGGGAGGGACACCCACGGGCAGAAAGATGCGGAAAAGTGGGAGGATATTACAGCAATATCGGTGGGACCGAGTTTTATAGTCGGACTGAAGATGGATGGCACGGTAGTTACGGTTGGCAGGTTTTTGGCAGATGATGAGGCCAACAAAAAGGTCCTGGAGGAAATTGCTTCATGGCGGGATATCGGACCTTCGTCATAGTCATGACACCATGAATGATATATGAGAGCAACAACTATCAACAACTGTCATCGAATAATGAACACCTGCATATTGTTAACAACGTACTGTTGCATATTATAATCTACACCATCATAAAAAAACGAAAACCTGACCTGTCGATTAAGTCATTATCGGCAGGTATTTTTTACCTTATCACTAACCATGTATCATTGGAACAAACCTAACCGGGTAGATCTCCTCCTTTTTCAGCTCATCTTTTTGTTTAACGATACGATACAGCATTTGTATACCGTTCTCAGGGCCAACCGGGATTACCATCCTCCCTCCCTCAGCCAGCTGTTCAACAAGCGCACCGGGTATCCGGGGCGGCGCGCACGTAACCATGATGGCATCATATGGAGCGTGCTCCTTCCAGCCTTCATAGCCGCTTCCCAGCTTATAGTGGATGTTGTTATAACCCAGTGATTCCAATACCTCCCTTGCCCGGAGCTGAAGAGGCTTTATCACCTCTATTGTATACACTTCTTTAGCCAGGCGGGCCAGAAATGCAGTTTGGTATCCCGACCCGGTACCGATCTCCAGCACTTTTTCGTTCCCCTCCAGCATTAGCAGTTGGGTCATATATGCCACCAGGGAGGGCTGGGAAATGGTTTGGCCAAACCCTATGGGCAGAGGGGTATCAAGAAATTCATCCTGTTTATAGATTTCATCAAGAAATTGCCCTCTTGGAATGGTGTTTAATGCTTCCCATACCCGCTCGTCGGTAATATTTCTCATGTCGTCCCGCCTCCACGCCATGATTGTATTAACCCCCTCCCGCTCATTACTTCTTTGTAATCCTATTCGTCAAAAAAATGGTTTCATATATTACTCTCTAAGATATCATTTTAAAAAAACGCCAAAATATCCATCTGATTTGAATACCTGTCCTTAATACACCTGTCCGGTCTCATAAGTCTCCCACTTAGAATGGCCTCATCATCATAATTATTTCCAATGAAAAGGTATAAGTTGAAGCCTGCCCCGCCGGTTGATATAATTATCATTGCAGGATGCAGTCATACCAATATGTTATCAAGCCATTTCGGGAGCTACGAATATGAAACCCAAGAAATCCTTAAAATCATATATTTATGAAAGAGATGAACGCAAGTGCCGCTTTTGCTCCAAACACCTTAAGTACCACCAGGCAAGTCTGGATCACTATCTTCCCAAAAGCCAAGGAGGAACAAACGATGTATTTAACCTCATATTGAGCTGCAAAAATTGTAACAATACCAAAAAAAGCTCCGTTCCTGATGATTATGAAGAATTAATGATAAATCTGTTCAAAATCGGGGTTAGGGATAGGGTGATCAAAGCATCCCTACCCCGATTTTCAGCCAAAGAAATCGATCATATGGTAGAAAGCATCGACAGGCTTGAAGCCATCGATAAATACGTAGTTTTTCAAAGTAAAACCCACCGCCTGTACATAAAGAACAACAGCATAAAGAAAATTGTTTATATCGGAAGCAATAATTCTTTCGAATAAGCACATATCACATTAATATTACTCAAAATACTTTCATGGAGCGTAAATATTTTTTGTGTATGGGATCATTTGGCCCTTTCTGGTCAGCTATCAATAAACCTCCTCAATAGTGTACTCCTGAGTGCCCAGTCCTATTTTTTCCAACTCCCTCAGCTGCACAAAGGGATCCTTCCTGTGAATCCTTTCAAAAAGATGTCCGTGGTCTCCCAACTCCATACCCTGGGGAAGCCCGGATGGAATAAGATCCTCAACCTTAATTGCATCTAGGGAAGCTCTTTCGATTGCAACGATATCCTGGGAAGCAAAGACACCTATATCGGGCACCAGGGAAGGAGTTGTCAGCCCCCAGCAGTCACACAGTATGGTGATATTGGTAAGGAAATTGATATAGAATACATGACCGGGTTCAAATGTCTTTATCACCTCATCGGTACAGATGGCCATACCCTTCTGGAAATCTTCGTATCTGTTGGCATCCATTTTAATGGCACCGGTGGGGCATACCTTCACACAATGCTGGCAGAAGGTACAGTTATGGAAGAACACATGATACTTACCATCCTCATCAAAGCTGTTTGCATCATGGTTACAGCTTTTAATGCAATCTTCACAGTGTATGCAGAGATCTTCCTCCCACGTTATTCCACCCTCAAGGCCGTGGATCTGCTGTCTGGTCCTGTCGGTTACACACCCCATTGCGATGTTCTTGCAGGCACCTCCGTATCCGCAGGCACCATGCCCTTTAACATGGGATAGGTTTATCATTACCTCGGCATCGTGGATATAGCCTCCCACATCGACGTTCTTAAATGTTCTGAAATCCACCTTCTTCTCATAAAAATACTTATCCAGATATCCGCATACCGGTATAATCGGTACCCCCAGGTACTCCTCGGTATAGCCCCTGCTCCTTGCTCCGGAAACCACGTTGTCGGTTATGTATACCTTGGCACCGTATTCAAGCATTTTATCAACCAGAATCTTTACAAACAAGGGATGAATTGTTGAATATCCAATATTTCTGCCCAAGTGCATCTTTATGGCCGTCCATTTGCCTTTGACTATCTCCTGCATCCCCATTCTGTCAATCATCCTGCCAAACTTAGCGGGAAGCGTTACATCGGCATCATATTTATCATACTTCACAGATGAAAACAACACTTTTGAACCCATAGATTTTCCTCCTTTTTCTTTTGCATATATTGACATATCTTTGCCTTTGAAATATTTATCATTTGTAGCCGGGTATAATTGTTATGGAAACCATCAGCATATTTGCCGGCCCCAGCTTTATTCTATCACAGCGGCATGGCCTCATCAATATCTCGGAAATACTCCTGTTATCTTTTCACTCTTCGGATCAACAAGAACGGTAATCGACCCCAATAAACCATCCATCTCGGTATGAAAACTCACATAATACATATATCTCCCCGATACATCCATAAGCTTGTTTTCATAAGGCTCAATTACCTGCTGGCCTTTAAACGCCACCGCTGCATATATTTCTTCCTCTCCTGTAAGTCCAAGCTTATCTGCCCTTCCGTTTACCCCGCTGTCAATCAATTCGTTGTAAACCATATCCCTTATCCGTTTTTTCTTTTCCTCATCCAAGGGGATGTACTGGGATTTTGGAACATAGCTTATCAGATTTAAACTTTCCAATTCAACGGTAAAATCGCCCTTGGTCTGCTCAACCACAGATCTTTTCAAATAGATGGCCATCTGACTGCCTGGGCCAGTACCTCTCAAAGAAACCGCATCTTCAATAGTTGTATCCAATGAAAGGGAAAAGACATCGCGTTTCACGTTGGCTGTCGGGGTGTAGCTATCAGGAAGTTCATCTTTGAAGTTTACTTTTCCAACAGTTAAGATATTGCCGGGGGTTTTACCGATATCATGAATAAAATAAAATATGGCATAAAGATAATCGGGGGATTCATTCGATTGTACGATACATTTCAGATACACCGTTGTGTTTTCACAGGTAAACAAAGGGATCTTCCAGTCAATGTCATCGCTTTCGTAAGCCATAACATACTCTTCAGGAAACATCTCCGGAGTAAAGGTAATCGAACTTCCAATCAACGACTGATTGACAATTTTGTAATCCTTCTCTTCCATTACCTTTGAATAAGAAGGGTCATCCGATCCAAAACTGACATCACCAGCATTTTTATAATTCATTCGCGATGTGCACAGAAAAACCACCGCTATCAATACAGCCAGAATACCGGCTACCTTTAGGCGGTATTTATGCTTTCTGAAAACATTTATAAGGGAGTTACTGAACAACTCAATATCAGCCATTTGGCCTCATCCTCTTTTCCCTTAATAAATTCTCCAGCTCCTCTATCTCCTCTTACGCAAGATCCGAATCTTCTATCAGTGAAGCCAGAATCAAACCGAGCTTACCCTTAACCATTCTGCTAAAAACCCTGCTCTCATGTTTCAAAGCCTGCTCTTCGATTATAACAGAAAAATAGTAATACAAATGTACTATATATTAACATATTGCTTCTGTATTAGATTATTGTCAATAAATATTTATAGTCTGCCATAAAAGTTATTTCCCCTTCTTCTGCAACAAATACCAAACGACCAAATTCCGTCGGAACTTTGATTTTACTTTTTTATAAATATGAAAAGAGGGGGATTGCTCCCCCTCTTAAACTCTCCGTATTTATAATACTTTACATTCCAACTATTTCATCGAAGTATTGGAGAAACTTAGCTCTCGTACTCTCAATATCCATATATTTTGCTTCCCATCCATGCTTACAATGTCCTCAATCAGCCGCACTTTGAATAGCCGCAGGACCGGCAGACTACGCATCCTCCCTCGTGCTCCATTTTAAATCCGCATTCCGGGCATGCTACGGTGTTTTTACCGGGGTTCCCAGCCGGATTCGATGACTCAATTCCCTCCAGGTGGATGCCTCCGTTCTTTCGAAGCGGACTTTTACAAACCTCCTTAAGGGAACAGAGGGAGCAATTCCCCAGGCAGCTATGCCTGTTTACCATGTCCGGGCTTCCGATGTCTATATCATCAACGTCCAGTTTGTTGTTCAGCCTTAACTTCACAACCTTTTCAAGCACCCTGCCTATGGCATCGGGGCAGGACAGAACCTTTAACCCCTTCTGCCGCAATGTTGAGTGACACCTGATGCCTTTGAGCTGTTCTATCAATATATCAACATCCATACCGGAACGCAGGGCCATGGATATAAGCCTGCTGGTAGCCTCGGATTGGGACGGACAGCCTCCGGCTCGTCCCAGATTTGTAAATACCTCGCATATTCCCTGTTCATCATAATTCACCGTAATATACAGGTTACCGCACCCTATCCTGACTTTTTCGGTAAATCCCATGGTGACGTCCGGACGGGGTCTTGGTACTATCTTTTGCTGTTTCTTCTCCGCCTGTTCGGCCTGCCCTACAATACGACTTTGAATCTTTTCGGTCAGGGATTCGCCTTTTTCCTTCTTTCCATCATCATCTTTTTTAGGCTTTACACTCAAGACCTGTGCCTCCCTGCTGCCGTCGCGATAAATTGTAACTCCCTTGCAGCCCAGCTTGTATGCCAGCCAGTATACCGTCCTCACGTCGTCAACCGTGGCACTGTTGGGGAAATTCACCGTCTTGGATACCGCATTGTCGGTATACTCCTGGAAGGCTGCCTGCATACGCACGTGATACTCGGGTGAAACATCATGGGCCGTCACAAACACCCGCCTCACGTCTTCCGGAATCTCCTCTATATCCTGAATGCTGCCATGGGATGCTATCTTTCTCATAAGCTGGTCAGAATAAAAACCTCGCTTTATGGCTACCTCTTTAAAATACGGATGCACTTCCAGAAGCTCATCATTGTCCATCACATTCCGCACGAAGGATATGGCAAACAACGGCTCTATTCCGCTGGTAGTACCGCATATTATGCTTATGGTCCCGGTAGGAGCTATGGTAGTAGTGGTGGCATTCCTGAGTTTTATACCCTTATGCCTTAAAGTGCTCTTGTCATAATACGGGAATGTCCCCCTTTCCTCGGCTAACTGGGCCGACATCTCCCTGGAACGCTCACTGATAAACCTCATTACCTTTCGGGCAAGCTCGACACCCTCATCGGAATCATAGGGAATGCCCAGCTTAAACAGCATATCAGCAAAGCCCATGACTCCAAGGCCAATCTTCCTGCTTCCCTTGGTCATCTCCTCAATTTCCGCAAGTGGATATTTATTGACATCAATGACGTTGTCCAAAAAATGCACAGCCGAGTCCACAATTCTGGCCAGTTTTGCATAGTTCAACACATACCTGCCGTCAACCTCTTCAACCACCGTGGAAAGATTTATCGAACCCAGGTTGCAGCTTTCATAGGGCAACAGTGGCTGCTCCCCACAATTGTGCACGTATATACCATTGGCATCAAAGGCATTAATCCCTGGTATTTGTACGTCAAAAACATCTTTTTCACCGGCAGGGATAATTTCGGTAATTGTAGCAACAAATCTCTCCCTGTTGAGTGCTCTTCCGTATTCCTCAAGGCACAGCCTTAAAGACTCATGCTTTTTGGCATTGGCAAAACCTATTTTCTCAAAGAAAACCTGTATATTATCCGAGGTGATAACCAGCTCATGCCCGGTCTTGACGCTGTACTCCTTCATTCCTCCCTTGCCGTCGGGCATTTCTTTGTTTTCCTTGGGTTTACGTTCCATATATATGGTGGAAGCTATACCCAAACGAAGCAGCATCCGCTGAACAATTTTCAATCCTTCGGTATCATTTTGCCACAGCCTGATGGCTACGTCCTTATCATGATTGCCTGTAACGGTTCCATCGGCATCGAAAAGTCCCCTCAAAAAACCGCGGTGGAATTCATAGCTTGTCCTTTCTAGTTTTTCAGTGATTCTCTTATTTCCGGGCACAATCCCATAGGCAGCCGCCAAATCCCTGAGAGATGCCATCTCAAGACTGTGTTCCTTCCTGTCATCAGTCATTTGCTTGAAGCCCTTGAAGCCTTCCCTGTGCAGCAGGGTAAAAGTGGCTTTCTCTGCTGCTTCCATAACCGATTGAGCTTCCCGGTCATCTCCCCATACTGATATAACACCGTCCTCTTCCTTCAGAGTACCATTACCTATAAGAAGACCAAGCATATACCCTTCCTCGAAAGTCCCCTGGCCTTCCCAAACAAGCCCGCGGTTATTGTTCAAAAGAATTTGATCTCCCGGCTCCAGTTCTCCGGCAGGTATCCAGTCCTCCTCTATCCTATCCCGTGTCATGAGAGAAGCAACCCTTATCATGTGGTCGGGCGTAACTTCTATACTGTAACCTCTGTCAGTCTGTATCCTTATAACTTGCTTTTTGCCGGTCTTAAAAAACCCCTGCTCTGCCGAAAGATAAAAGTTTCCGTTCAACGCGAGGGGTACCTGCCTGCCCAGTATATCGGCAACCTGTGCAGGACCTTCCTGGGTGAGCACCCATGTATCCCCCGTCACACACGGGTTGGTGCTCTCAATCTCACCCAGCTCAATGAGCACATTATCCCTGTTTAGGCGATCCAAAAACACGATCCCCGGCTCTCCGTTTCTCCAGGCATTTTCCACGATCTTATCAAATACCTCCCGTGCATTCAGCTTCCCGGCTGACTTGCCCGTCCTGGGATCGATAAGATCGTATTCCTCTCCACGTTCAACGGCCTGCATAAATGCTTCGGTAATGCCAACGCTTATGTTGAAATTGGTTATATCGCTATTCTCTTTTTTACAGTCGATGAATTCCAAAATATCGGGGTGATCCACCCTGAGTATTCCCATATTGGCTCCACGGCGTGTACCCCCCTGCTTTACCGCCTCCGTTGCCGCATTGAATACCTTCATAAAGCTGACGGGACCGCTGGCCACACCGCCGGTGGACTTTACCGCGGAACCCTTGGGCCGAAGGCGTGAAAAACTAAAGCCGGTACCCCCACCGCTTTTATGTATCAAAGCCGCATTTTTTACTGCATCAAAGATACCTTCCATGCTATCCGGAACCGGAAGCACAAAACAGGCTGACAACTGCCCAAGAGGCCTGCCAGCATTCATCAGAGTCGGGGAATTGGGCATAAACTCAAGATTTACCATGAGCTGATAGAATTCTTCTTCCAGAGCATCTATATCAGCATCCGGCGAATATATCTTATCCGCCTGAGCTACATGTTTTGCCACTCTCCTGAACATGTCATCAACGGTTTCAAGCAGATTGCCGTTTTCATCCTTTGCCAAATACCTCTTCTCCAAAACCTTGATTGCGTTCTCAGTCAGTTTCATATGGTAGCCTCCTTTATACTTTGTTGCTGCATCGTATAGGGCGTACATATTGTGTGTGTTTTTCTGTCGTGTACTACATATTGTATCATTTGGCTTCTGTACAGTCAAAATTTCCAACAATAAAAAAAGGACCTATTTTTTATACTATTGGTCCCATGCTAAATCTGATGTCAAATTTCACATTATTTTAAAGCAGATATACTTATTCCGATATAAGGTATTTTTGTGTTTATTTAATATTTAAAATTCCCTAATCGGACATGCGGACAAAATTTTGGACTCTAAATGAGAAAGGAGAATATCCGCATGTATTCAAAAGAAGAACGTTAAAAGGCGATTAAATTTTACATCAAATACGACAAATGTGCAGCAGATGTAATTCGTGAACTAGGCTACCCAGACCGTAAAACGTTAAAAAAGTGGTATAAAGATTATGTAGAGAATGGAGTATTATTTAAACAGTATTTAAGATGCCCTAAATATTCGCCAGAACAAAAGAAAGTCGCTGTGAACTACTATCTGGAACATGGCTGCAATTTATCACGAACGGTCAGAGCTTTGGGATATCCCTCAAGAGAAACACTAAGATCATGGTGTAAAGAATTGGTGCCAGGTTGGCGTAATAAACGTGTGGGTAGTATTAAAATTACCCGGGAGCAGAAGCAAGAAGCAGTAATTGAACTATGTACTCGCAATGATGAAACTGTAAAAGATATAGCAAAAAAATATGACATTGCCCGAGAAACATTGTATAATTGGAAAAAAGCTCTGCTTCCTGGGGGTGTAAATGTAAAAATGGATAGTAAAACTAATAATCCTCTATCTGATGACAAAGATGCTCTTTTATCTGAAATTGAGTCATTGAAGCTGCAGATGAAAAAATTAAAGCTTGAAAAAGATATACTAGAACACACAATAGAAATAATAAAAAAAGACCCGGGCGTCGACCCGAAAAACCTGACTAACAAAGAAAAAACCAATCTGGTCGACGCCCTAAGAGGTGAATATCCTTTAGAGGAATTGCTTAATTATATTGGTTTGTCACGCAGCAGTTATTTCTACAACCGTAAAATTAGGTTATTGCCGGACAAGTATGAGGAACTCCAGCATCGTGTTAAAGAGCTTTTTGAAGAAAGTGGTAGATGCTATGGATATAGGCGGATCCATGCTTTATTAGTAAGAGAAGGTATACGGGTTTCTGAGAAGGTTGTAAGGCACATAATGCTGAAGTGTAACTTAACTGTTGCCATGAAAAAGAAACGCAAATATAATGCGTACCGGGGTGAAATTGCACCTGCTGCGGATAATCTGTTTAATCGTAATTTTCATGCAGAAGCCCCCAATGTCAAGTGGGTTACCGATATAACAGAGTTTTCGATTCCGGCCGGTAAGGTATATCTTTCTCCAATAATAGATTGTTTTGATGGATTAGTGGTTAGTTGGTCAATAGGTACAAGTCCTAACGCGGAACTGGCTAACAGTATGCTTGACCATGCAATAGATACACTAAAAGACGGAGAACATCCAATAATTCATTCAGACCGAGGTGGCCACTACCGGTGGCCAGGATGGCTATCAAGAATAACTAAGGCAGGTATTGAACAATCGATGTCCAGAAAGGGGTGTCCACAGGACAATGCAGCTTGTGAGGGGTTTTTCGGCCGTATTAAGAGTGAAATGTTTAATAACAGGTCTTGGAATGGAGTTAGCATAAAAGAGTTTATTGATATACTTGATAAATACCTTGTATGGTATAATGAGAGGAGAATAAAATTATCGCTAGGAGCTATAAGCCCAATTGAGTATAGACAGAGTCTAGGATTGACTGCTTAAAATGTCCAAAAAAATGTCCGCACCCCCAATCATAACATATTCGCTCAACAGCTACAATCGGTTAAATGCATTTAGCTTTTGTTTTCGGGTAGTTGTCTCACCCATTTTCGGAGGTTCTCCAAATCACAGTTCACAAAAAACTCCAGTTTTTCAATTTCTTCATCGGTTAAAGTTTGTATTTTGCGTTTTTTCAGTCTTTTCTCCAGCATGGGCGCTCTATAAACAGTTCCTCTGTTAAATTCTTCTATGGAAAAATCTTCCGGGACACTCTCTACAATTATTTTTCCCTTCATAACAATATGGGTATATGATGTTGGCCTGCTTGGATGGCCACTGCAGCAAAACATCGTAGTATAGCCTTTTCTGTTCAGCTCAAGTATTGTATCCAGTATTTTTGTATCAATATCAGCAATATCACCAAGACATTTCTTGCACATACCGTAGTTTTCCTTATATGCAATCATACAATTCATACAAATGAATGTTTTGTCGTCCCAATCTGCATTTAAGCAATCTATATCTTCTATGTCAACTACCGAAGCCTTAAAATCCTTCTCCAAAATATCATTAATTTCTTCTATTTTGTTTGGAGGAATTATATACATATAACCCGGTCTAAATTCAACAGGATTATCTTTAAACTCATAAACATATCCACATAATACCAATTTATCCATGTATTTCTCCATCTCGTTAAATTTAATCCTACAAACGGATGCTATTTCATGAAATGATAACCTTTTTCCCTGAAATTTCCTCATTACTCTTAAGATATATAGTTCTTCACTGGTTAGGCTGATGGACATTTTATTGATCACCTCTATTAGTAACCGACAGAAAGTTATTCCGTATATACTCGAAACACTAGGGTGTTGTCCTTTTCGTCCCCTACAGTTAGGTCAATAACTACTAGGAAAGTACGATTTGTGGTACACCTGGTGGAAATTTCTGTCCCCTATAGCTGGATCAAAAATATTCGCTTTAACGAATATTGAGACGATGGGAAATTCGGATTTCCGTCCCCTATTGTTGGGTCACAAACTATAATAAAATCAAACAAAAAAAGGAGGAATGCAAAAGTTTCCGTCCCCTATTGTTGGGTCACAAACCGGAAGATGCTGGACGAGCTGTTAAGGGGGATGAAATAGTTTCCGTCCCCTATTGTTGGGTCACAAACCCGGCTGATTCCCCGCTGGAATTGCGAAATTGAAATGTTTCCGTCCCCTATTGTTGGGTCACAAACCCTGAGCCCTTAATCCGCTTGCGGACAGCCTGGTATGTTTCCGTCCCCTATTGTTGGGTCACAAACTTTCCTTTGAAGTCCGTAACTGAAAAACAAATATGGTTTCCGTCCCCTATTGTTGGGTCACAAACTTCGATTGAACCGGGCGACAGCAAATTTCAGTATATGTTTCCGTCCCCTATTGTTGGGTCACAAACAT
>LFSE01000042.1 GCA_001513075.1 Clostridiales bacterium DTU074
ATTTTTTTGAATCCTTTAGAGAGAATCTTGGAAGGATATGTATTCATGCTTATACCGTAGATAGACAAGCAACCTGTGTTGACACACAAATCAACAGTGTTATAATAAAAGTTGAGCTCGTATATTTTGGACATACGGAAAACGATGCATTTCTTTGCAACAGTATTCTATCATTTGAGGTGGAAAAATGAATAAGCTAGGAACAACAATAATAGGATGCGGTAGTATCCATAGAGTGCATGCGGATGCAATAGTGAACAGCGATTTTGGACATCTGGTCAGTGTGGTGGATATCCATAAGCATAAGGCACAGGCTTCTGCACAGGAATACCATTGTCGGTGGTATACCGACTATAATGAAGCAATTCATGATGATGCTGTGGATGTTGTACATATCTGCACTCCTCATTATCTTCATTCTGAAATGGCAATAAAAGCTTTGAAGGCAGGAAAACATGTTCTGGTTGAAAAACCGGTTGTAAGGCACATCGATGAAGCCCAACTGGTAATAAGAGCAAGAGATGAATCGGGACGCTGTGTCGGTGTATGTTTTCAAAACCGCTTTAATCAGACATCTAAGAAAGCAAAGGAGATGATTGACAGCGGTGCTGTTGGGGCTGTTAAGGGGATCAAAGGTATTGTAACCTGGTACAGGAATGAAGCTTATTATACCTCCAGCGAGTGGAGGGGAAGATTTGCCACCGAAGGTGGAGGAGTTCTCATAAACCAGTCCATTCACACCATCGATCTTATGCAATGGCTGGTTGGAGGTGTTGAAGCCGTTAAAGGTGGGGTATCAACCCAGTTGCTGGGGAAGGTCATTGAAGTGGAGGATACCGCATACGCCACCCTTTTTTTCAGAAACGGAGCCAGGGGTATTTTCTTTGCTACCAACTGCTATACCACAAATTCACCTGTAGAAATAGAGGTGGACTGTGAAAAGGCTAAACTCAGGATATACGATGGAAAGCTTTATATCGAACAGGACGGTAATTGTAGCTGTATAGCGGATGATAACAGTAAGGAGACCGGGTATAAGTCCTATTGGGGCAATAGCCACGTCGTTTTAATAGAAAACTTTTACCGAGGCATTTTGAGCCGAGGGTCGGGCTCAATTATCTCTGTAGAAGAGGCTGTAGAATCTGTCAGGATCATTGACGGTATATACAAGTCGGCTTCTACAGGAAATATAATCTATATATAAAGTATTATTAAATCATAAAGAAAGGACGGTGGATCTCATGAATAAACCTATTGTTGGGGCCCAGTTGTTTACTATCAGGCAATACACCAGGACACCGGAAGATATTGCAAAGAGCATGAAAAAGATCAAGGAGATAGGATATAATGCCGTTCAGGTATCGGGTTTTGGACCGGTGGAACACCAGAAGGTGAAGGATATTATGGATTCAGTGGGCCTGACCGTTTGTGCCACTCATATAAGCTATGACAGGCTGAAAAATGATATTGACGATGTGATTGGGCAGCACAAACTTTGGAACTGTAAGTACGTAGGTTTGGGAAGCATGCCTGCCGAATATTCCAAAAGTGCGGACGGATATGTGAAATTTGCCAAAGAAGCCTCCGAGATTGCAAGAGTTTTAGCTGATAATGGTTTGCGGTTTATTTACCATAACCATCATTTTGAGTTTGTAAAATTTGACGGCGTAACCGGTTTAGAGATTCTTCTCAATGAGACCGATCCCGATGTTTTTGACTTTGAGCTGGATACGTATTGGGTACAGGCCGGAGGGGCCAATCCCGTTGACTGGATCAGGAAGGTAAAGGGAAGGATGAAGGTTATCCATTTCAAAGACATGGGTGTGGATAGGCAAAATCCACAGACCATAATGACGGAGGTGGGGGAAGGCAATCTTAACTGGCCGGAAATAATTAAGGCTTGTACCGAGACAGGCGTGGAATGGGCGCTGGTTGAACAGGATGTTTGCCAGAGGGATCCCTTTGAAAGCCTGGCAATAAGCCTGAACAATTTAAAGAAACTTGGGCTTGACGCCTAATAACGGAGGTGATCGGAATTGGCAAAGTTTATTCTCTCGGCTTTTGCTGACGAGATTGATCCGGATTTGAAGCTTCAGATGGATGTGCTGGAGGAGCATGGCATCAAACATATCGAATTAAGAGGGGTTTATGGAAAAAACATTGTAAAGTACTCGCTGGAGGAAGTAAAGGATATAAAGAAGGAGATATTTGAAAGGGGTTTTGGGATTTCTGCAATTGGTTCGCCCATAGGCAAGATAGGAATCGAGGACGATTTTGATCCCCATCTGAAGCTGTTCAAGCATACCATCGAGATTGCTAAAATCATGGAAACCCGTTATATTCGCATGTTCAGCTTTTATATTCCCGAGGGAGAAGAGCCCGGGAAATACAGGGATGAGGTTTTAAGGCGGTGGAATGAATTTGTGAATGCAGCTAAAGGGACCGGCCTTATACTCGTTCATGAGAACGAGAAGGGCATATACGGCGACACTCCTGAACGCTGTCTCGATTTGTTAAAAAGCCTGGATTCCGATTATGTAAAAGCAGTTTTCGATCCGGCTAACTTTATACAATGCGATGTAGAAACATATCCCCATGCTTTTGATATGCTGAAGGAATACATAGAATATATGCATATTAAGGATGCGCTATACAAGGATCACAGCGTAGTTCCTGCCGGTTACGGCAATGGGAAGCTGTCGGAGATTATTACTGCCCTTTACGAAAGCGATTTTGAAGGCTTCCTTACATTGGAGCCTCACCTGGGAAGTTTTGTCGGATTTAGCCAGCTGGAGCGGGGCATTGTGGATACCGACTTACCGGAAGGTGGCCCTAAACAATTTGCTATAGCTGCAAATGCGTTGAAAAAGCTTCTATCACGGATAGAAAGGTAGGGTGGATTATGGATAAGGTTAGGATCGGTATAATTGGCATAGGAAATATGGGAACTGTACACGCCAAATACATTTCCGCCGGAGAAATACCCAATGCCGAGCTTGCTGCTGTTTGTGACATAAATCCGAAGAGGCTTGAGTGGGCAAGGGATAACCTGGGAGAAGGAATACTGTTATTTGAGGATGCTAAGGCCCTCTTTGAATCCAAGTCGGTTGACGGGGTCATAATAGCTACTCCTCATTATGATCATCCTCCTCTGGCAATTGAGGCATTCAAAGCCGGACTGCACGTACTGATTGAAAAGCCGGCGGGGGTATATACAAAGCAGGTAAGGGAAATGAATGAAGTGGCCGAAAAGAGCGGTAAGGTATTTGGCATAGTGTATAATCAGCGCACAAATCCCATATATCAAAAACTGAGGGATTTGGTGAAATCCGGAGAAATTGGAGACATAAAACGGATAATCTGGATTATTACGGATTGGTACCGTCCACAGAGCTATTATGACTCGGGTGGCTGGAGAGCCACATGGGCGGGAGAAGGCGGTGGAGTGCTGATTAACCAGTGTCCCCACAATCTGGATCTGTGGCAGTGGATCTGCGGCATGCCGGTTCGGGTTCGGGCATTCTGCTCCTATGGCAAGTATCATGATATTGAGGTGGAGGATGACGTTACGGCTTACATGGAGTATGAAAACGGCGCTACCGGAGTGTTTATGACCACCACCGGCGAAGCTCCCGGAACCAATCGCTTGGAGGTTTCCGGAGATCGGGGCAAGGTTGTAATGGAGGACGGAAAACTGACGTTCTGGCGGTTGCGGGTATCGGAACGACAGTTCAACCGGGAATACAAAGGAGGGTTCGGTTCTCCCGAGTACTGGAAATGTGAAATACCTGTCCATGGTAAGGAGACAGCCCATCAGGGAATCACTGCCAATTGGGTTAATGGGATTTTAAAAGGAACTCCCTTGCTGTCACCCGGAGTGGAAGGCATCAACGGCCTTACCATATCCAATGCCATGCATTTGTCTTCATGGCTGGATGATTGGGTAGAGCTTCCAATAGATGAAGATTTGTTCTATGAAAAGCTGAAAGAAAAAATCGAGAAATCATCCTTCAAAAAGAAAACGACAGAAGACGTGGTTTTGGATGTAGATGGTACTTATTGATTTGATTGCCGGCATATTTCCATATGCCGGCATATTATACTCTTCGGAAAGACGAGGAGATTTATGATATGGGACTGGCACTTGTGCTTGAGCATAAAATGATTCATGAGGTGTGTAACGATGAGAATTGGTGTTTGTACCTCGGCGGGAAATGTACAGATGGTAGAGGATATGGGCTTTGATTACGTTGAACCTTCGGTTGTCGGTATTGCGGAAATGAATGACAATGATTTTGCTCGAATAGTGGATATGGTTGGCCGCAGCGGTATAAAATGTGAAGCCTTTAATGTTCTGTTCCCCCGCCACATAAAGCTTACTGGTTCTGAAGTGGATATGGACGAAATAAAATCCTATCTTGAAAAAGCATTTGGTAGAATAAGCGTTCTGGGGGCAGAGGTTGTTGTGTTAGGAAGCGGAGGCTCAAGAAGGGTACCCGATGATTATAGCTTGGATAATGGCTGGAAACAGCTGGTGGAAGTTACCGGAGCAATAGGAGATGTTGCTGCCCGGTATGATTTGGCCATTGCCGTTGAGCCGCTTAACAGAGACGAGACCAATATAATCAATTCGGTGGAAGAAGGAATTAAATTTGTAAAGGATGTTGGACACCCGAATATAAAACTTACGGCTGATTTTTATCACATGCGAAGGGAAAACGAGCCCATGCATATACTGACCGAGGCCGGTGGATATGTTGCCCATTTACACATAGCCAATAGTAATGGAAGGGTATATCCTATGAAGCCTGCCGAAGACATCTATGTTGCCTTTTTTGATGCGTTAAAAAAAGCGGGTTATCAGGGGCGGGTTAGTATTGAAGGGGGTACGAAGGATTTAGAAAAGGATGGCCCGATAGCGTTGTCGGTGTTGAGAGATCTTCTGAAATAGAAGGCAAAAATTGATTGAGCCTACTCCAATTGGCTGGCTTATGCCGAAAAGATTAATTTGGGAGGTTAGGGCTTGTGAATTCAAGGGAAATAGTTTTGAAAACTTTGGAATATGGTGAACCTGAACGTGTGGCAAGATCTTTTCATGAGCCGGACATGGCATGGTGTGAAAATACTGCAAAAACCCATGCAACATCGTGGAAGAAGGTGGATGACACTCGATGGGAAAGAATTGACGAGTGGGGAAACGTCTGGGCGAGGATAGATCCTACTTCTAAAGGAGAGGTGGCAAAAGGAGTACTGGAAGATACGGAGGACTATGACGACTATGAATTCCCGGACTTTTCAAAACCAGAAGACTATCAAACAGTTATCGAATGCAAGACTCGAAATCCCGATAAATGGATAATTGGCAGCATGCCCGGTTTTACCTTCAATATTGCAAGGAAACTGTTCAGGCTTGAGAATTATTTTGTAAAGCTGATGCTGGAGAGGGATAAAATCCATAGATTGCACGACAGAATTGACAAAGTGTTGATAGATATGATTCAAAACTATGCCAGAGCTGGGGTGGACAGCATAATGTTTGCGGAGGATTGGGGGACGCAAATGCAGACGTTGATAAGCCCGAAGCTTTGGTATGAGGAATTTTATCCGCGATTTAAGCGATTATGCGGTGTTGCCCATGATTGTGGTATAAAGGTTTTTATGCATTCATGCGGCGCAATAGGAGCCATCATACCCGGGCTTATGGATGCGGGAGTGGATTTGCTGCAGTTTGATCAGCCAACACTGCATGGAATAGATACTCTGGCTTCATATCAGGAAAAGGGCAGGATAACTTTCTGGTGCCCTGTGGATATACAAAAGACGCTTCAGACTAAAGATGAACAAAAAATACGTGCGGAGGCAAGAGAACTGCTTGATAAGCTGTGGAGGGGCAGGGGAGGCTTTATAGCCGGCTATTATTCCGATAACGCTTCCATTGGGCTGGATCCTGTATGGCAGGAGTATGCCTGCGATGAATTCATAAAAAGAGGGCGCAGGGAATATTATGTATAACATATAACGAAATGGTTATTGCTGACTTCCCAGTGTTTGGGAGGTCTTTTTTATTTTTGCAGCCTCTGAGTGTTGCTACGAGGTTGCTACGTTTTGAAAAATGTAAAACCCGCTTGAATATTGGAACTCCAGCATTTCAAGCGGGTTTACCTGGTGGGCCATCAGGGACTCGAACCCGGGACACCCTGATTAAGAGTCAGGTGCTCTACCAA
>LFSE01000128.1 GCA_001513075.1 Clostridiales bacterium DTU074
GATTCCGGCTTTACCAAGGCTTTGAGCGCCATATTTGACGGCAACATAACCACGGTTATCGCTGCCCTTGTGCTGCTATTTTTCGGGACAGGCCCTATTAAAGGTTTTGCTGTATCCTTGTTAATCGGAATACCGGCCGGCATGCTGACGGCAGTATTTTTTACCAAATTTGTACTGCGGCTTATTGTTGATTTGGGTGTAAAAAGCCTCGGGCTGTACGGCGTAAGAGGCGTAAGAGAGGGGGCGGCCGAAAATGGCGTTTGATTTTGTTGGAAAGCACAGAATTTTCCTGATTATATCATTGATTGTAATTTTAGCCGGACTGATTGTAGCGCTCTGGCAGGGTTTAAACCTTGGTATTGACTTTATCGGCGGGAGCCTGATATACGTTAACATAGGCAAATCATACTCAGCCGATGATATTCGCGACATATTGTCTTCCGAAGGCATAGACGCCACCGTGGTGCAGGTGGGAGAAAGCAAACAGGATGCAATGATTCGGATGCGGCATATGGAAAACCAGGAGGCGATACAGGAAAAGCTTATCTCCGCCCTGAAAGAGAAATATGAGCTGACGGACGATAAATTCAATGTGGAATCCGTAGGCCCTACCGTAGGAAAGGATTTAACGTTAAATGCCTTTAAATCCATAATAATTGCGTGGATATTTATGCTGATATACATCTGGCTCAGGTTTGAGCTGAAGTCCGGAGTTATCGCTGTAATCGCCTTAATACACGATGTGCTGGTAATGATCGCCCTTGCTGCCCTGATGAGGACGCAGATAAACAGTCCATTTGTTGCAGCTGTGCTCACCATTATAGGTTATTCGATAAACAATACGATTGTGATCTTCGACAGGATAAGGGAGAACTCAAAGCAGTTCAGGCGTAAATTGTCCAGGGCTGAAATTACCAACACCAGCATCAGCCAGACCCTCGCACGATCCATCAACACTTCGCTTACGACTCTGTTGACGGTGTTGGCCCTTTATATATTCGGTGTAGAATCAATAAAGGAATTTACCCTTCCGATAATAGTGGGATTATTAGGAGGGACCTACTCCAGCATATTCATAGCAGGACCTCTTTGGGCTGCGTGGACAGAGAAATCGGCATCGAAAAAGCCTGCCGCTGCAAAATAAATCTTCTGTCGCCAACGCTTATTTGACCAGACGGTGATAACAAAGCTTCCTTCGGGAAGCTTTTATTGTTAGCTTGCTAAAAGGAGGCTTACAAAGAAATGGCAATATACGCACCTTTGGTGCCCGAAATGGCAGGGACGGAATACCATGTTAACAAGCTTCGAATTGGACTTGGCATATCCCGGGTTGTTGCCAGGTTGCTGGTAAACAGGGGTATAACCGATATAGATCGGGCAGCGTCTTTTTTGAACCCGTCCCTTGAAGATTTGCATGATCCCTATCTGTTACCCGACATGGACAGGGCGGTAAATCGCATAGAAAAGGCCATTGACTGCCGGGAACCGATTGTAATATATGGAGATTATGATGCGGACGGCATTACTGCCGCTTCCATGCTATACCTGTTTTTAAAAAAACAAGGGGCCGATGTTGAGATATACATTCCCAACCGCTATACCGAAGGATACGGGATGAACCGCGAAGCCATCGAGCTGATTTCTGCCCGGGGGACAAAATTGATCATAAGCGTTGATTGCGGTATAACTTCCCTTGAGGAAGTTGAGCTGGCAAAGAAGCTGGGCATGGATGTGATCATTACCGACCACCACACCTGCGGCAGTACTCTTCCCGACGCTGTTGCGGTTGTCAATCCCACCCGTACCGGCCATTCCTATCCCTTCTGCAGCCTGGCGGGAGTGGGAGTGGCTGCAAAGCTGGTTCAAGCTATGGCCGGAATCGACGGTATTAAGGAATATCTGGATTTGATTGCCCTTGGGACTGTTGCCGATATCGTTCCCTTGCTGGACGAAAACCGGATTTTTACAGCAAAGGGCATTGAAAAGATGAAAAACCTCCCCAATCTTGGAATTGACGAATTGACAAAGGCTGCGGGCTTACAGGGAGATAATATGGATACAACAAAAATCGCCTTTGGGCTGGCCCCCCGACTAAATGCTGCCGGAAGGATGGCAGACGCATATTTGGGGGTTTCCCTGCTGACCGCGGAGGATCGCCAGAAGGCTGCTCTCATTGCCCAAAGATTGAATGAGGAAAACAGGAAGCGGCAGCAGATAGAAAACCAAGTAGTCGATGAATGCGGAAAAAGAATTTTGGACGACGGAAACCTGAGCCGGGATCGGATTATTGTCCTTGATGGCGAAAACTGGCATACGGGAGTAATAGGAATAGCTGCATCAAAGCTTTCGGATATGTTCAGCCGCCCCTGCATTTTGATATCCCGGCAGGAAGATACCGGAGTGGGTTCTGCAAGGAGTATTGAAGGATTTAATATATACACGGCACTGAATAAATGCAGCCACCTGTTTGTAAAGTTCGGCGGGCACGAAATGGCAGCGGGATTTACCATACCGAAAGACCTTATACCCGAGTTAAAGCGGCAACTTGCCGATTACTGTCATAGTCATCTGGATTCTTCCCTTCTGATCCCTCGGGAGTACTACGATGATATATTGTCAACCCAGGATATCACCATGTCATTGATACAGGAAATCAGGCAAATGGAACCCTTTGGTGCCGGAAATCCCTGCCCGAAATTTCTGTTCAGCAATGTAGAGGTTAAAAACTGCCGGACAGTAGGGGACGATGGAAAACACTTAAAGATGGCCGTTTCAATTGAAAAACGATGTTGGGATGCCATAGGTTTCGGATTGGGAAATAATAAAGATTACCTGACGGACAACAGCAGCAAACTGGACATTATAGCCGCTTTGGAAGAAAATGAATGGATGGGTATAAAGAAGATCCAGTTCAATATTAAATCAATGAAGGTGGCTCTGACGGAGGGGAAGGATATTGATAGCTTCCTTGAATCCTTTTATTTTAAATTTTTTGATGCTTTTTCCGAAGGAATTATGTATAATAAAACTGATGCGGATGTTAAAAACTGCATGTTCGGCCCGGCAATTTTTAAGCCGATAAACTATGAACAAGCGGTCGATTATTTTAATAAAGCCCAGTTGGGCAATTTGGTTCTGGCCAATACTCCAGAGGGGGGAAGGTGGGCTTTAAACCTGGTTCTGGATCCTGGTTCGTCCTGGTCAGTCTTTGAATACGGCTGTTTTCCCGATATGCGCTATATGGGGTTAAATGCCATTTTGTTGGCTCCTTGCCTGGAAAAGGTGCCGTACAAGCACTATGACAGAATTTTTCTTCTGGATCAGGAAGTCCCATTGTACTCCCACCTGCCGGTACTGGAACGATTTAAAGAAAAGGTAAGTGTAATCACCGGCTGGACCGATGACGATAATTTGTTTAACCACACTTTGGGAAGGCTGAAACTGGACAGACAACATTTTGTTGTTTTGTATAAATGGCTGCATTTCCGGCGTGCACGCCAGAACATCTGGCCTGACATGTCCGGCATGTTGCATGAATATGTACAGTCCACAGGACAGGACGTCAATATGTTCCAGCTGCGACTAATGCTAGGCGTCTTTGATGAGCTGGAGTTTATAAAAGTAAACGTCCAACCTGCTTATATTGTAATTGAATGCAATCCGAATCCGCGCAACCGGGAGCTTACAGAGAGCAGGCTTTATCAATGCTACCAGATGTGGATGAATAAAATGATAACCCGTTGAGAAAAGGAGGATACTAATGGAGTTAAAGGAAAAAGTAAGAATTGTCATGGATTTCCCAAAACAGGGTATCAGCTTCAAGGATATTACAACTTTGCTAAAAGATCCGGAAGCCTATGTGTATACCGTTGATTCCCTCGTAAACTTCTGCAGGGAGAAGAGGGCCGATGTTATTGTTGGGCCCGAAGCAAGAGGCTTTGTATTGGGGGCACCGGTTGCATACGCATTGAAGATAGGCTTCGTTCCGGTGAGAAAACCTGGGAAACTGCCTGCAGAGACCGTCAGGTATGAATATGAGCTGGAATACGGTACGGATAGTTTGGAAATCCATAAGGATGCCATCCAACCCGGACAAAGAGTTGTTGTGGTTGATGACCTGTTGGCAACTGGGGGCACCGCACTGGCGGCTGTAAAATTGGTTGAAAAATTGGGAGGAATTGTTGTAGGCGTTGTTTTTGTAATGGAATTGACTTATTTGAACGGAAGAAAGACTCTGGAAGGTTATGATGTTTATTCTGTCATAGAATATGACGATTAAGCCAGAAAATCAGGCTGGTGGTTGGTGGCTGCTCTACCAACCACTCTTTGTATAAAAAAAGCTGATAACTGTATTTGGTAAAATCGCATTAAGGGTGCGTTGTTATAGATCTTCGTTATGCTGTATGCAGCGGTAACTATACTCCAGAGTCCGGCATAGCATGAATGAGAAAGGGGTGGAATAAGTGGGAAAAAGCACTATTGCCAGCATCAGTGATCTTGAGAGAAAAGTGGCCGAGCTGAAAAGCAAGGCAGAATCGGTATTCGGGAAGGAAAGCGTTGAGATTATAATGAAGGCCTACGAACACGCTGAAAAGGCCCACCAGGGTCAGAAGCGTTCTTCCGGCGAACCCTATATTATCCACCCTCTTGAAGTTGCTCATATTTTGCTGGAGTTGGGATTGGACGCAGATACCGTTGCTGCAGGGATTCTGCACGATGTTGTTGAAGACACCGGCAGTGCTCTTCAGGAGCTGGAAAGAGAGTTTGGCCCCGAAATAACAAAGCTTGTTGACGGGGTTACAAAACTGGGACGGATAGAGTATAAGACAAAGGAAGAGCAGCAGGTTGAAAGTTTGAGAAAAATGTTCGTTGCCATGGCGAAGGACATAAGGGTAATTATCATAAAACTGGCAGACCGGCTCCACAATCTGCGAACCCTTGAGTATGTTGACGAAGCAAAACAACGGGAGAAAGCCTATGAAACCTTGGAAATCTATGCACCTCTGGCCCATAGGCTTGGAATTTTCCGAATAAAATGGGAGCTGGAGGATATATCGCTGCGATACATCGATCCGAAGGGTTACTATGATCTCGTTGAAAAGGTGGCTACCAAGAGAAAAGAGCGGGAAGCCATTATAAAGGAAGTAATACAAACCCTTAAGGCAAAGCTGAATGAAATGAATATAGAAGCCGAGATAGACGGCAGACCAAAGAACTTCTACAGCATTTACCGAAAGATGTACATGCAGCATAAGGATTTTGAGGAGATAACCGATCTACTTGCCATCCGTGTGATTGTCAACACGGTAAAGGATTGCTATGGGGTGCTGGGAATTGTCCATACCCTTTGGAAGCCGATTCCCGGCCGTTTTAAGGATTATATAGCCGTTCCCAAGCCTAACATGTACCAATCCCTTCATACCACCGTGATTGATTCAAGGGGTGAAGTGTTTGAAATCCAAATCAGAACCTGGGATATGCACCGGACCGCAGAATATGGTATTGCAGCCCACTGGAAGTATAAAGAGGGACGCAAGGTTTCAACCGATCTGGATGACAAGCTGGCATGGCTTCGCCAGTTGCTGGAATGGCAAAGCGAGCTCAGGGATTTCAGGGATTTTGTTGAAACCTTAAAGATAGATCTGTTTAACGACGAAGTCTTTGTTTTCACACCGAAAGGCGATGTTATCGATCTGCCCAAGGGGTCATGTCCCCTTGATTTTGCATATTCCATCCATACCGAGATAGGGAACAAGTGTGTCGGTGCAAAGGTAAACGGCAAGCTGGTTCCCCTGGATTACCAGCTTCAGACCGGTGAGATAGTTGAGATCATAACTTCTTCCAGCAGCCGCGGTCCAAGCAGGGATTGGCTAAAAATTGTAAAGACCAGCCAGGCCAAGAGCAAGATAAAGCAGTGGTTCAAACGGGAAAGGCGGGAAGAAAACATTGCCAGAGGCAAGGAAATGCTGGAAAGGGAGGCTAAGAGGCAAGGTTACGTGCTTTCCCAGCTTATTAAAAACGAATGGTTGGAACCGATATACAGAAAATACGGCTTTAACTCAATCGACGATGTATACGCTGCAATAGGCTACGGCGGGCTGACCACCAATCAAATACTGCTCAGGCTTATCAACGATTACAAGAGGTTTCAAAAGACTGCTGCCACCGAGGTAGCAGGCGAGGCGGAAGCAAAACAAATAAAAGACACCAAGCCCAAAAAATATTATGGAAAGGGTATACAGGTCAAGGGAATCGATAATATCCTGGTACGGATTGCCAGATGCTGCAATCCCGTACCAGGCGATGAAATAATAGGATATATCACAAAGGGAAGGGGTGTGTCGGTCCACCGGGTGGATTGCATTAACCTGACCGAGATTGCCGATGAGAAGCACAGGTTTATTGATGTGGAATGGACAGAGCAGGACCGGGCATCCTACAATGCCGAAATACAGATTATCGCCAGGGATCGGCAATCTCTTTTGGCCGATATTACCAGCACGATTGCCAATATGGACATAACCATAACGGCGGTCAACGCCAGAACAAACAAGAATCGGCTGGCCAATATAAATTTAGGTGTGGAGATCGGCAATACCCAGCAGCTGGAAAAGGTGATGAGGCAGCTTAAGAAGCTGCAGGATGTGCTTGATGTCCACAGAATGAATGCATAGCCGGAGCTTTTTGCAGTCGGATCTTCTTTTGCACGATATGCAGAAACATAATTGTACAAAAGCAGTAATAGGAGGAAGCATACATGAGAGCTGTAGTGCAGAGGGTTAAACATGCCCATGTTACGGTAGAGGATGAAAAGGTAGGCCGGATTGAAAAGGGGCTTCTTGTTTTTTTAGGCGTGGAAAAGGGTGACAATGAGGTTGATCTCAATTATATTGTGGATAAGGTGACCGGCCTCAGGATCTTTGAGGATCAGAATGGAAAGATGAATCTGTCGGTACGGGACGTGGGGGGTTCCATACTGGCAGTATCTCAGTTTACACTGCACGGTGACTGCAGGAAGGGGCGTCGCCCCAGTTTCATACGGGCTGCGGAACCGGATGTTGCCAAGTGGTATTACGAACAGTTTATCCAAAAAGTTGGAGAGATGGGAATTCCCGTCGCTCAAGGCGTGTTTCAGGCCAAAATGGAGGTGACCTTGATCAATGATGGCCCCGTTACAATACTGCTGGACAGCAAAAAGACATTTTGAATTAAAAATCACGTATTCTAAAGGAGAGCAAAGCAGATGAAAGTTATTACAATGGAAGTCGGACCTTTAGCTGCGAATTGCTATATATTGTACTGCCAGAACACGAAAAAAGCTGCCATTATTGATCCAGGGGCAGAAGGGGAGTTAATCATCAGCCAGGTAAAGAGCAACAGGCTGGAGATCCAATATATCCTGCTGACCCACGGGCATTTTGATCACATTGGGGCTGTCAAATATCTGAAAGATGAGCTGAATGCCCGGGTTGCCATACATGTTGAGGATGCCGGCTGCCTCAATGATAACGGCAGGAATCTATCCTTATATATGAGGATGGACATCGGGGATCAAGGCCCTGCCGATAAAGTGCTGAAGGACGGAGATAAGCTTCATGTAGGAGATATAGAGCTGAAAGTGCTGCATACTCCCGGACACTCCGGGGGAAGCGTGTGTTTTCTTGCTCCAGGGGCCGTTTTTACCGGTGATACCCTGTTCTGCGGTTCGGTAGGGAGAAGCGATTTTCCGGGAGGAAATTGTAAGGAGCTGATCCGTTCCATAATTGAGAAGTTGATGGTACTTGATGATAACTTTATAATATATCCCGGACATGGTCCGGCAAGCACCATAGGAAGGGAAAGAATCACAAACCCTTATATAGCTTATTATTATTCCCGCTAATTGGTAAATACCATTATTCGGAGATTTAATTAAGTTTTATTCGGAGGTTTAATTAAGTTTGACGGTTTTTATCCACCTGCCCAACGGCAAATTTGAACATGAAATTTGGGAACTGACCCGGATCTTTTTCCCGGGCAGGGAAGTTAGAGTTCTTGCCCCGACAGCCGGGGAAATTGACGTATGGAAATTCTCTTCGGCAGACTGCCTGTTGACCGCCCGGTACTCATATATAAACGATTCTGAAATTGAAGTACGCACCAAACTGGAAGCCGGAAGCGACAGGCTTTTGAAAGCCAATGTACACCGGTTTTGCATGGAGCAGGATATTAAAAGCTCACCATTAAGGGAAAAGAGGGAATTAAAGAAGTTTGTGTGCCAATGCATATACGATATGCTGGCCGAACATACCGGCAGAAGCCCGCACTGGGGAATACTTACCGGTGTGCGCCCGCTGAAAGTGGTACACAACCTGATGGACGATTGCTTTGATTATAGGGAGGTGCTGGACATCCTGGACTCCGAATACAGGGTCAAAGAGGACAAAGCCGAACTGTTGATCGAAACCGCCAGGAACCAGCGTCATATAATTATGGGAAACAGGGCTGATATAGTCTCCCTGTATATTCACATTCCGTTTTGCCCTACCAGGTGTCTTTACTGCTCCTTTCCCTCGGCTGTTGTGGACACAAAAAGCAATGTTGTAGACAAATATCTGGATTGTCTGAGCCTGGAGTTGGAACAGGTTGTTGGCTTTTTGACCCAGAGGGGAGCAGAGATTCAGACTTTATATATCGGTGGGGGTACCCCGACCGTCCTTAACTTTTCCCAGTTGGAAAGGCTTATGGGCGCCGTTGAGCTTGTTTTGAATGGCCGAAAGGTCAGGGAGTATACCGTGGAATGCGGCAGGCCAGACAGCCTGGATCTGGATAAGCTCAGCATTCTTAAGGCTTTCGGGGTTAACCGAATCAGCATTAATCCCCAGACCATGAACCAGGAAACATTGGAAGAAATCGGAAGGAGACATACGGTACAGCAGGTGGTATCGGCTTTCAATATGGCCAGATACATTGGCTTTGATTGCATCAATGCGGATGTTATAGTGGGCTTACCGAAGGAGAATACCCGGCACATGGAAAGAACCATGGCTTCTCTTGCGGATCTGGATCCTGATAATATAACGGTTCACACCCTGGCGGTAAAAAGGGCATCCCGGCTGAAAAAAACCCTTGAAAAATATCCTTTGACCAACGATGACATTGCCGAAGTAATGCTCCAGGTATGCCATCGATGGATTAAAAAAATGGATATGGTTCCCTATTACCTATATCGGCAAAAGTATATGGTTGGAAATTTGGAGAATGTAGGATATGCCAAGAGGGGAAAGGAATGTATATATAACGTTCAGATGATGGGGGAGAAGCAGACCATATGGGGCGTTGGAGCGGGAGCTGTCTCCAAGGTGTATTATCCAGCAGAGGATCGGATAGAACGAGTTCCCAACCTGAAAGATGTCAATGAATATATAAACAGGATTGAGGAAACCATACACCGTAAGAAGGTGATCATTGATAGAATATAAAGCAGCACCAAGCTTTGTATGGAACTGATTCCGGATATCCCCCGCCTGGTTAACAGCTTCTATGCTTTTCGGCAAGGCGGTTTCCATCATATTTTTTATATGTGTTATGTATACGGCATATGTAAATGTATACGGCCTAAAAAATGACGGACCGGCAGCGGGCAGGAAAACCATGGTTGACAACGCCATATGCCAGGGTTATAATACTAATACATTGAAATCATTTAACGGCAGTGAAAGGAAGGAGTACCCGGATGGATGTATCAGAGAGGGGGAGCCCCGGGCTGGAAGCTTCCCTTACGGATGTTCGGGGAATGACATCCTTGAGCCGGTCTGCTGAACGGGAGTAGGCAGATCCGCAACCCGGCGTTACGGGAAGAGTGGGAGATATGTTCTCCAATAAGGGTGGTACCACGGGCAAATTAACCTCTCGTCCCTTTAATTTTAAGGGTTCGAGAGGTTTTAATATTAAAAGGAGGAACATTGGGATATGATAGCAAAAGCTCCGAGGGGTACAAAGGATGTTTTGCCCTATGAATCCTATAAATGGCAGTTTGTTGAAGAAAATATTCGGGAGATCACGCATTTATTTGGCTATAGGGAGATCCGCACCCCCACTTTTGAACATACGGAACTGTTTGAGCGGGGAGTGGGTGAAACCACTGACGTTGTTCAAAAGGAAATGTATACCTTTGAGGATAAAGGGGGAAGAAGCATCACGCTGAAACCGGAAGGCACTGCGGGAACGGTTCGCGCCTATATAGAAGGCAGGCTTTATGCCCTTGCCCAACCCATAAAGATGTACTATCTAACGCCCGTTTTCCGATACGAAAAGCCCCAAACCGGGCGGTTAAGGGAACATCATCAGTTTGGAGTGGAGGTTTTTGGCGCACCCCAGGCATCGGTGGATGCGGAAATCATAACACTCGCAATGGCCCTGCTTGACAGACTCAATATTAAGGATCTTGAGCTTCACATCAACAGCATAGGCTGTCCCGTATGCCGTCCCGAATACCATAACGCACTCAAAGAATATCTGTCAGGCTATCTGGATGAGATGTGTTCCAACTGCAAAGAGCGCTTTGAAAGGAATCCATTGCGAATATTGGACTGCAAGGAGGAGAATTGCAAAGGGGTGGCAGCCAATGCCCCCGTTATGCTGGGCTATCTTTGCGATGAGTGCAAACTGCATTTTGAAGAGCTTAAGAGGTATCTGGATGCCGCCGGTATTCCCTATAAAGTAGATCCCATGATCGTCAGAGGCCTGGACTATTATACAAAGACCGTGTTTGAAATAATCTTCAACGGTATAGAGCCGGGACTAACGGTATGCGGCGGCGGCAGGTATGACGGACTGGTTGGACTTTGCGGGGGACCGGATACACCCGGTGCGGGTTTTGGCATGGGATTGGAAAGGCTCCTTATGGTTCTGGAAAAACAGGAGATCATAATCCCCGAACCGGATAATATTAAGGTGATGTTTATTACACAGGGTGATGAAGCCAGAAGCAAGGCCTTCGGGATGCTGGACAGTCTGCGACGGGAAGGCATCCCTGCCGATATGGATCATGTAGGCAGAAGCATGAAAGCACAGTTTAAGTATGCAGACAAGACCAACGTACCCTATGTGTGCATTCTTGGTGAAGACGAAATCATAAACAATCAGGTTAAGATACGGGATATGTCTACGGGCCAGGAGTCAATCCTTTCAATGGATCAGCTGATCCCCAGTTTAAAGGAAAAACTGAAATAACATTAGCAATAATGGCCAAACCAATATTTATGGAATGGAGGAGTAAACCATGGCAGAATTAATGGGTGATTGGAAAAGAACGCACATGTGTGGAATTCTGAACACCGAGCATATTGGTCAAGAGGTGACGCTTATGGGATGGGCACATAGGCGTCGTGACCTGGGAGGATTAATATTCATTGATTTGAGAGATCGAACCGGAATCGTTCAGATTGTGTTCGATGAGCAGAACTGCGGCGCCTTTTTTGAAAAGGCTGAAGCTGTGCGTTCCGAATATGTGATAGCCGTCAAAGGAACGGTGGTAAAACGGGATCCCGAAACCGTTAACCCAAAAATAGAAACGGGGGAGATAGAGGTATCGGCAAAGCAGCTAAAGATACTGTCGGCATCAGCCACCCCACCGTTTAGCATTGAAGACGATACCAATGTGTCCGAATCAGTGCGGTTAAAATATCGGTATCTGGACCTAAGACGGCCGGAGATGCAAAGAAATATAATAATGCGCCACCGGATAGTCAAATGCGTACGGGATTTTCTTGATTCCAAAGGCTTCTATGAAATAGAAACACCCATGTTAACCAGGAGTACCCCGGAAGGTGCCAGGGACTATCTGGTGCCCAGCAGGATACATCCGGGCAAGTTCTATGCCCTGCCTCAATCCCCTCAGCTCTTTAAACAGCTTCTTATGCTGTCGGGATACGACCGGTATTTTCAGATTGCCCGCTGTTTCAGGGATGAAGATTTAAGGGCGGATCGTCAGCCCGAATTCACCCAGATTGATATTGAAATGTCCTTCGTTGATGTTGAGGACGTTATATCCCTGAACGAATTGTTGCTGGCCGACATTTTTAAAAAGATTCTGGGAGTGGAGATCCAGCTTCCGTTGCCCCGACTGACCTACAGGGAAGCCATGGAACGATACGGAACCGACAAACCAGATACAAGATTCGGACTGGAAATAAAGAATGTATCCGATATTGTGGCCGGTTGCGATTTCAAAGTGTTTTCCTCGGCTATTGAACGGGGAGGAAGCGTAAGGGCTATTAATGCAAAGGAATGTGCCATCAAATTTTCAAGGCGGGAAATCGATTCTCTGGTGGATTACGTTAAAAACCATAACGCAAAGGGTTTGGCCTGGATTGCCGTGGAAGCAGACGGTCTAAAATCCCCCATCACCAAATTCTTTGATCAGGAACAGATAAACAGCCTCCTTGAGCGTCTGCAGGCCGAAATGGGAGACCTGTTGCTGTTTGTAGCAGACAGGGATGAAGTGGTGTTTCAGGCTCTCGGACAGCTGCGCCTTGAGTTGGCCCGGCGGTTGAATTTGATTGATGACCGGGAATACAGGCTGTTGTGGGTAACCGAATTCCCGCTCCTTGAGTACGATGAGGAAGAAAAGCGTTTTGTGGCGGTACACCATCCCTTTACATCGCCGATGGATGAGGATATTGAGCTGCTTGATACCGACCCAGGAAAGGTAAGGGCCAAGGCCTATGATGCGGTGCTCAACGGCGTGGAGCTAGGTTCGGGCAGTATCAGGATACATGTATCCGATCTCCAGGAGAAGATGCTAAATGTATTGGGCTTTACACAAGAACAGGCCTGGGAAAGGTTCGGATTTTTGCTGGAAGCCTTTAAGTACGGAACCCCGCCTCACGGTGGCTTTGCGTACGGGCTTGATCGGCTGGTAATGCTGCTCTTGGGTCGGGATACCATCAGGGACGTGATAGCCTTCCCAAAAATGCAGAATGCGTCTGATCCATTGACCAACGCACCATCCGATGTGGAACCAAAACAGCTCAGAGAGCTTCACATTCGTGTTGATTCTTAGTCAACACGAATGTGAATGCCCAGCAAACATCTAAAAAAGAAATTGTTGCAAAAGGAATGAATAGCGCTTAATTGTAAGGCTGTATGCATTTAGACTGAAAGCTGTTTAATATTGAAGCAAATGGTTAAATATAATTATGACACGGGTGAGATGCAATGCTTCATGCTTTTACCAGAACCGAATGGCTTATAGGTAAAAAGGCCCTTGAAAAACTAAGCCGCAGTACCGTTGCGGTATTCGGAATAGGCGGCGTTGGCAGCTTTGCCGTTGAAGCCCTGGCCAGGTGCGGAATAGGCAATTTGGTGCTGATCGATCATGACAATGTCAGCATAACCAATCTGAACCGTCAGATTCATGCCGATGTGACTACCGTTGGGAAACCCAAAGTTGAGGTGATGAAGCAGCGGATTTTGAGCATCAACCCGAATGCAGATGTTGTATGCCATACTGAGTTTTACGGGCCCGAAACGGCGCATAAGCTGGATTTTTCCCGGTTTGACTATGTGCTGGATGCCATAGATACAATCAGCTCAAAGCTGGATCTTGTGGTGAGGTGTAAAACAGAAGGTATCCCGGTTATCTCCAGCATGGGGGCCGGAAACAAGATGGATCCGACGGCTTTCAGAGTTGGAGATATATACGAAACATCGATTGATCCCATAGCCAAAGTGATGCGGCGTGAGCTGCGCCGTCTGGGAATCCAAAGCCTGAAGGTGGTTTACTCCACCGAGACGCCAATCAAGCCCAAGTATGCAGCCGAAGTTTCGGACAGCTCCATTGAAGAGGGATCAAAAAGCCGCAAAAAGAATCCCCCGGGCAGCGTTTCGTTTGTTCCGTCGGTGGCCGGTCTTATCATGGCGGCTGAGGTGGTTAAGGATATCATCGATTGGTCCGAGGATTGATTTTCTGAGGAGATGATGAGCTTGAAAGAGATAGGAAAAGTGATAAGCGTTGAGGGCCGTCAGGCGGTGGTTCAGATCCAGAGAAGTTCGGCATGCGACAGGTGCGTTGCATGCAAATTTGGCTACCGTTCCAATGAAATGCTGATTACCATACCCAATCTTTTGGATGCAAAGCCGGGTGATCAAGTGGAGTTAAGCTTGGATTCAACTCAATTTGTTAAAGCTTCGGCAGTAATGTATTTATTCCCTCTCCTGGCTTTAGTCTTGGGTGTGCTCATTGGGTATTTAACAGGAGATATGTTGGGAATTGAACGTCAGTTGTGGGCTGCCATGACGGGTATTATATTTACCGTCCTGTCCTTTATTCTGATTCGGGCAATGGAGCCGAGGCTGAAGAAAAGCGAGCAGTTTACACCGCAAATGGTGTCAATTTTAAATAAAAACGAGGAGGAGATGGACGATGGCAAGTAAAAATGTAATTGAGCTGACCGTGGATAGCTTTGACAGTGAAGTGTTGAATTCGGAACAACCCGTTTTGGTTGATTTTTGGGCAGCCTGGTGTGGTCCGTGCAGGATGATCGCACCCATCATCGATCAGCTTGCCGATGAATATGAGGGAAAGCTAAAAGTAGGAAAGGTAAACGTTGATGAACAGGGTCAATTGGCAGCACAATACGGGGTTATGAGCATTCCTACCCTGATATTCTTCAAAAACGGTGAAGCGGTTGAACGTTTGGTCGGGGTGCGCCCAAAACCCGAATTGGACAGGATAATTCAGAAGGTACTTTAAAGATCGGTTTTAACCGATCTTTTTTTTTGCCTTTGTCCGTCGGGACTTAATCTGTTATGCACTATATCTGTTATGCTCGACGAACGGATTCTCCATAAGATTTTTTAAATAAACTTGTAAATTTTATATATTGTCATTATAATGAATATAAAAACTTTGCGTTAGCTTTTATTTTGAAAGCTATATAGGAGGAATCAGAACATGATAGATCTAAAAGAAATCTACAATGCAGATCCGGAAGTGGCGCAGGCGATAGAGAAGGAGTTGGAACGCCAGCAGGATCACCTGGAACTTATTGCCTCTGAGAACTTTGTCAGCTTACCGGTGATGGCCGCTATGGGAACCCATTTAACCAACAAATACGCCGAAGGATATCCCGGCCGACGCTATTACGGCGGATGCGAATACGTAGATGTGGTAGAAAACATTGCCATTGAAAGGGCGAAGGAGATCTATAAGGCGGAACATGCCAACGTTCAGCCCCATTCCGGCGCCCAGGCAAATATGGCGGTATATTTTTCGGTGCTAAATCCCGGGGATACAATTATGGGCATGAACCTTGCCCACGGAGGTCATCTGACCCACGGCAGCCCGGTCAATTATTCCGGCAAACTCTATAAGATCGTTTCCTACGGCGTTAATATTGAAACGGGATACATTGATTATGACGAAGTAAGGCTGTTAGCCCGAGAATTCAAACCCAAGATGATAGTGGCCGGCGCAAGTGCATACCCCAGAGTTCTGGACTTTGAGAAGTTCAGGAATATTGCTGATGAAGTAGGGGCATATTTAATGGTGGATATGGCCCACATAGCAGGCCTTGTGGCTGCAGGTCTTCATCCAAATCCGGTACCCTACGCCGATTTTGTAACCACCACCACCCATAAGACGTTAAGGGGACCAAGGGGTGGCATGATACTATGTAAAGAAAAATATGCAAAGTTAATTGACAGGGCAATCTTCCCCGGAACCCAGGGAGGTCCTCTGATGCATGTCATCGCCGCCAAGGCAGTATGCTTTGGTGAGGCCTTAAAGCCCGAATTTAAAGAATACCAGCAGAGAATCGTGAATAACGCCCAGGCTCTGGCCCGAGGTCTTATGGATGAAGGCTTCAACCTTGTATCCGGTGGCACCGACAATCATCTAATGCTCATAGATTTAAGAAACAAGGGCATTACTGGCAGGGATGCCGAGAAAAAGCTGGATAATGTAAGGATTACCGTCAACAAAAACGCCATCCCCAACGACCCTGAAAGCCCATTTGTTACCAGCGGCATAAGGATCGGTACACCAGCGCTTACCACCCGGGGTATGGGGGAGAATGAAATGCACGAGATAGCCAAAGCCATTTCACTGGCATTATCGGATTTTGAAGCTAACAGAGAGCAGGTAATATCCATTGTAGACAGCCTGTGCAACAGGTTCCCCCTTTACAAGCAGGGAGTTTTAAGATAAAAGGATGATCCTCAAAGGTCATCCTTTTACTCTGATATTAAGGTTCAAATGCCCTGCAAAAGCCGAACCTTTTTGACTCCATGGGTCAAAACTACAACAAAAAGGGACTGATATATATGGATAAGAACATGCCGTTAGCTGCAAGAATGCGCCCGAATACTCTGGAGGATTTCGTAGGCCAACAGCATATAATCGGAAAAAATAGACTTCTGTACAGAGCCATCAAAAGCGATCGCCTGTCATCGGTGATCTTCTACGGACCTCCGGGAACTGGGAAGACCACGCTGGCTCATATAATCTCACGGGAAACAAAGTATCCTTTTAAAAAATTGAATGCCACAACATCCGGTGTCAAGGAGATTCGGGAAATTGCGGAAGAAGCACAGAATTATCTGTTGAACCCCAAAGGGCGGGTTATACTGTTTTATGATGAGATCCATCGTTTGAACAAAGGACAGCAGGATGTCCTGCTCCCCTATGTGGAAAACGGGACGATCATACTCATCGGAGCTACTACGGAAAATCCTTATTTTGAGGTTAACAAAGCGCTTTTGTCGAGATCCACGATATTTAAATTTGAACCCCTGTCCCACAGCGAGATACGGCTTATCATCGACAGATGCCTTAAGGACAGGGAGCGGGGTTTGGGCAATTATCCGATAGAAATAAGTCAAGAAGCACTGGATCACATAATTCGCCTATCCGACGGCGATGCCCGGGTGGCAATGAACGCCCTTGAGCTGGCAGCCCTGACCACACCGCCGGCAGATGACGGAAAGATACATATCGATCTTGAGGTTGCCCAGGACTGTATACAGCAGAAGGCAATAAAATACGATAAGGATGGGGACAACCACTATGATATTATCAGCGCTTTTATAAAAAGCATGCGCAACTATATGGAACCGGATGCCGTGCTTCACTGGCTGGCCAGATTGGTCGAGTCAGGAGAAAAACCCGAATTTATTGCCAGGCGGATCATAATTGCTGCTGCCGAGGATGTAGGGCTGGCCAACCCGGCAGCTTTACAGGTAGCGGTGGCGGCTGCCCAAGCCGTCGAACGGATTGGCTGGCCGGAGGGCAGGATCATCCTGGCCATGGCAGCCCTGTTTGTCGCATGTTCACCAAAATCCAATTCGGCCTATCTAGGGATCGAAAAGGCCCTGGAGGATGTCCGCACAAAGGATGTCGGAATGGTCCCCATAAACTTAAGGGATGCAAGCTATAATGGCGCCAAAGAAATGGGACACGGAAAGGGATACAAGTATTCGCATGATTATCCCATGGCAAGGGCTATACAGCAGTATATGCCCGCTCAACTTCAAGGTGTTAAATATTACTTCCCCAAAGATTCGGGCTGGGAGGCCAATATCAAAAAAGTTCTGGATCAGCTTAGGCGATAGCCTATAACCGCCTTTCTGCCGGTATACAAATCCTTTAACGCAACAATAACCTTTTGTCAGCAAACCTGTAGAATTTCTCCATTTTTAATCTTGACAAAAATACTCGGATATGCTATTCTGAACTCGAAATAAAACCAAGTAAATTACTTGGTTTTAAGGAGTGATGCATCGTGAGGCTTTCCACAAAGGGACGATACGGGGTAAAAGCCATGTTTGACCTGGCGTTGCACAGCAACGGGGAACCAGTTCCGCTTAAGACAATTGCCGAGCGCCAGGGACTTTCTGAGGCTTATCTTGAACAACTGATGGCCGGTTTGCGCAAAGCCGGTCTTGTAAACAGCGTTCGCGGCGCCCAGGGAGGGTATATACTTGCCCATTCCCCTGACAGTATAACAATAGGGGAAATAATTCGAAGCCTGGAAGGTTCAATGGCTCCCGTTGACTGCGTTATAGAGGGCGAGGTAAGCGAATGCGAAAAAGCGGAATTCTGCGTTACCCGCATAGTCTGGAGGAAGATCCGGGACAGCATAAACCAGGTGGTGGACTCAATAACCCTTCAGGATATGCTTAATGACTATTTCAAAATTCATAAGGAAGGTTAAAAGCGGTATCATAGATAATATAAACAGCTTCTCATAGGGAGCATATTGTACCGGACAGTACCGGTAAAAAGGAGTGCTTGAAAATGGAACGTAGAGTATATATGGATCACGCAGCCACGACATATACCAAAAAGGAAGTCCTGGAAGAGATGTTGCCCTTCTTTACCGAGAAATACGGCAATCCATCCAGCGTACACAGTTTTGGGCGTGAAGCCAGAAAAGCCGTGGATCTTGCCAGAGAAAGGACTGCAAAAGCTTTTAATGCATCTACCGATGAGATATACTTCACCGGTGGCGGGAGTGAAGCCGACAACTGGGCTATTAAAGGGATTGCATTGGCGAACAGGCAAAGGGGAAACCACATCATTACAACTTCGATAGAACATCATGCGGTGCTGCACACCTGCCAGTATCTGGAGAAGATGGGCTTTGAGGTTACTTACCTTCCGGTTGATCAATACGGATTGGTAGATCCGGAGGATGTAAAGCGGGCAATTACGGACAGGACAATATTGATAAGCGTTATGTTTGCCAATAACGAGATAGGCACGATACAGCCTGTTAAGGAAATAGGGCGTATAGCCCGGGAACACGGGATATATTTCCATACCGATGCTGTTCAAGCTGTAGGGCATTTGCCGATTGATGTTAAGGATATGAACATTGACCTGTTATCCCTGTCGGCCCACAAGTTTTATGGTCCCAAAGGCGTAGGAGCTTTGTATATAAAAAAGGGTGTCAAAATACATCCATTCATGCACGGAGGCGCCCAGGAACGCAACAGGCGTGCGGGGACTGAAAACCTTCCCGGTATTGTCGGCTTGGGTAAGGCGATAGAGCTTGCTCATGAAAATCTGGAAGAGAGCAGCAGGAAGCTGACAGCAATGCGGGACCGTCTGATCTCAGGCATTATGGAAAGGATCGACAGCGTCCGTTTAAACGGGCATCCCGTAAAGCGCCTTCCCGGCAATGTAAACCTAAGCTTTGAATACATCGAGGGCGAATCTTTATTGCTCAGCCTTGACATGAAGGGCATTGCCGCATCCAGCGGTTCGGCGTGTACATCGGGCTCGCTGGATCCGTCCCACGTGCTGCTGGCAATCGGCCTGCCCCATGAAATTGCCCACGGTTCTCTAAGGCTGACACTGGGCGATGATAACACGGATGAGGATGTTGATTATGTACTTGAAGTTTTGCCTGAAATTGTACAGCGGTTAAGGAATATGTCACCGCTATTCGCACAAGATAAGGGGGAAAAGCATTATGTATAGCGAAAAGGTAATGGATCATTTTATGAATCCAAGAAATGTAGGTGAAATAGAAAATCCTGATGGTGTAGGTCAGGTTGGAAATGCCAAATGCGGGGATATAATGAAGATCTATTTGAAAATAAAAGACAATGTTATAGTGGATATTAAGTTCAAAACTTTCGGATGCGGTGCTGCCATTGCAACCAGCAGCATGGCCACCGAATTGGTAAAGGGCAAGACTATAGATGAAGCCCTTGCGCTGACAAATAAGGCCGTGGCCGATGCCCTGGACGGGCTGCCGCCGATAAAGATGCACTGTTCGGTTTTGGCGGAAGAGGCTATAAAAGCCGCCATTGAAGATTATAAAAGCAAGCAGCTGGCAAGCAGTAAGTAGGTGAATCGATGAAAGCTAACCGGGTAGTTGTAGCAATGAGCGGAGGAGTGGACAGCTCGGTAGCAGCATATATTCTAAAACAGCAAGGATACGAAGTGATAGGCGTAACCATGCAGATATGGCCAGGCGATGACCCGGATTTGGTGGAAAGGGAAGGGGGCTGCTGTTCCTTAACAGCGGTTGAAGATGCCAGAAGGGTGGCAAATCACCTGGGCATTCCCTTCTATGTAATGAATTTTCAGCAGATATTTGATAAAAAGGTTATATGCTACTTTGTGGATGAATATCTCAAAGGCCGCACTCCCAATCCATGCATAATGTGCAATCGGTACATCAAATTTGAAGAGCTGCTGCGCCGGGCCATGGCGCTTGAAGCCTATTACGTGGCTACCGGACACTATGCCCGCATAGATTATGATGCGGAAAGGGACCGCTATTTTCTGAAGAAATCCGTTACTTCAGCAAAGGATCAAAGCTATGCCCTATACAACATGACCCAGTACCAGCTTAAGCACACCCTCTTGCCCATAGGCAATTACACAAAAGAACAGGTAAGGGAGATAGCCGAAGAAGCAGGATTGGTTACAGCCAACAAACCAGACAGCCAGGAGATATGCTTTGTAAAAGACAATGATTACGCCGGCTTTGTCCACCAAAGAGCTTCGGCTCCAGTCAAACCGGGGTATTTTGTCGATACCCAGGGAAATATCCTGGGTAAACACAGGGGTATTATTCACTATACCATCGGGCAGAGGAAGGGGCTGGGAATATCTTTCGGCCATCCGATGTATGTTGTGGACATAGATCCGGAAAAAAACACAGTTGTGCTTGGACGGGATAAGGAAGTATACGCTCAGGAGATGTTGGTTGAGGATGTCAACCTGATATCGGTATCCAGCATTGATTCACCTATAAAGGCCAATGTTAAAATAAGATACACGGCCAGAGAGGCCCCGGCTACTATATATCCTGGTGAAGAAAACACGTTAAAGGTGGTATTCGATAAGCCCCAGCGTGCTATCACGCCGGGCCAGGCTGCCGTTATATATCAGGACGATCTGGTGGTCGGCGGCGGAATAATAGCAAAAGCTGTAAAATAATGCCCGAAACGGCGATATTTTTTCCATCGGGTAATTGACACAACATAAACATTGTTGTAAAATTAACAATAAAATTCAGCTTAATATTGCAAAGATGATGAAGAGGACTAGTAGATGGGACGTTGCCTTCCAGAGAGATGGCGGTTGGTGCAAGCCATCGGGTAACCCCACCGAATCCACCTCGGAGTCGTATGGGAATCAACCATTACCGGTTTCAGACCGTTATATCCAATGAGGCCTTGTAAATATAGGCGAAACAAGGTGGCACCACGTGAGAAATAATCCCGTCCTTGAATTTAGGACGGGTTTTATTTTTAAGTTTTTTTAAGGAGGTATTTGCATGCAGAGAGACAAATTATTAATGACTCCAGGACCTACCATGATACCACACAGAGTCAGGGAAACAATGGCAAGGCAAATGATTCATCATCGTACCAAGGAGTTCGAACACTATTTTGAAAAGATGAATGAGGGCTTAAAAAAGGTGTTCCAGACGCAAAACCCGGTGTTAACCCTGGTCTCATCGGGAACCTGCGGTATGGAAGCCGCCGTCGTCAACGCCTTTTCCCCGGGAGATAAGGTTCTGGTTGCCAGTACAGGTGTATTCGGCGACCGGTTTGTAAAAATAGCAAGCCGATTTGGGCTGGATGTTCAGGTTATAAGCGTTCCGTGGGGGCACGGCGTGGATCCCAGGGAGATTGAGGATTTTCTGAACGGGCCAAAGGGTGAAGGCGTTAAAGGGGTATTCGTAACCCATAATGAAACCTCTACGGGTGTAGCCAACGATCTTGAAGGGATCGGAAGGTTGTTAAATGACCGCGATTGCTTGTTTATAGTAGATGCAATTAGTTCCATGGGCGGAATGGAGGTTAAGACCGACGAGTGGGGTATTGATATCGTTGTTGCCGGGTCCCAAAAAGCCTTCATGCTGCCTCCCGGGCTTGCCTTTGTAAGCGTCAGCGATAAGGCATGGGCAGCTATCGAAAAATCCAGACTGCCCAAATTCTATTATGATTTCCTGGCCTACAGAAAATCTCTGGCTGAAAAGACCACTCCTTATACTACCGCCGTCTCTCTTGTCATTGCTGCCAGCGAAGCCATTGAGATGATGCTTGAAGAGGGACTGGACAACATATATGCAAGGCACAGGAATTTGGCTGAGGCCTGCAGAGCGGCGGTCAAAGCCATAGGTCTGCAGCTGTTCGCCGATGAAAAGCATGCCTCGGATTTGATTACCGCCATTAAAGGTCCCGAGGGCATCGATATAGAGAAGGTAAGAAAGACTATGAATCTCCAGTATGATATAATGATCGCCGGAGGTCAGCAGCATCTGAAGGGCAAGATCATCCGGATAGGGCATATGGGATATGTGGATGGATTTGATCTGATAAGAACATTGATTGCCCTGGAGCTGTCCCTGTCCCAAGAAGGTTTTCCCATCGAGCCGGGAACGGCCGTATCAGCCGCATTAAAGGTACTGAAGATGTGAGGTGATAAGCATGATGAAAATATTACTGCCGGAGAAGATAGCTGAAAGCGGTATCGAACTTTTACGCAAGGACTTTGAAGTGGACGAAAAATACAACCTGTCTCCCGAAGCCCTGTTGGAGTGCATCGGGGAATATGATGCTCTGATAGTGAGAAGTGCAACCAAGGTAACCTCAGAGGTCATTGAAAAGGGAAGCAAACTCAAAGTGATAGGGCGGGCAGGCACGGGAGTGGATAATATAGATGTTGAAACCGCCACAAGAAAGGGAATTATAGTTGTAAATACTCCGGAGAGCAACAATATATCCACTGCCGAGCATACCATTGCCCTGATGCTGGCCCTGGCCAGAAATATACCCCAGGCCTATAGCACGCTGAAAAATGGAAAATGGATGCGCAGCAAATTTAAAGGGGTGGAGCTGTACAATAAAACGGTGGTAATACTGGGTCTGGGCAGAATCGGTTCCAATGTGGCAAACCGTTTAAAGAGCTTTGGAATGAACGTTATGGGCTATGATCCGTATGTCAATGATGACAGGTTTGACAGGCTTGGGGTTCAGCGCATAACTTCAATTGAAGAGGCTATGAGGGTTGCCGATTTCATCACCGTACACCTGCCAAAAACCCAGGAGACAATGGGGATAATTGGTGAAAGAGAGCTTAGCATGGCAAAGCCCAATCTCAGAATTATCAATTGTGCCCGCGGAGGTCTGGTGGATGAGGAAGCATTGTATAATGCTCTTAAATCGGGTAAAATTGCCGGAGCAGCCATTGATGTGTTCAAAGCTGAGCCAAAGGAATCTGCCGGAGGTACCGACTTCAGCCACAAGTTGCTGGAGCTGGATAATGTAATCTTTACCCCTCATCTGGGTGCTTCAACCCAGGAAGCCCAGGAGAATGTGGGCATCGATATAGCTAAACAGGTATCGGAGGCTCTAAAGGGGAATATTGTCAATGCCGTTAACCTGCACGGGCTAAACGTACAGAACATGACCGCCCTGGCTCCCTATCTGAAAATGGCCCGGATTCTGGGCAAAATGTATTACAGCGCTGAAAAATTCCCCGTTCAAAAGGTCGAATTGATATACAGCGGGGACATTACAAACAAGGAGACCAAGCTGGTTACCCTTTCGTACCTGTCTGGCCTGCTCGATCCTATCATGGAAGAAAGGGTCAACTTTGTAAACGTGGGAATGATGATAAAGGAGCGGGGTATAGAGGTAATAGAGAGCAAGCGCAGCGATGTGGATCACTATACCAATCTGGTAACGGTAAAGGTTACCAATCGAAAGAAGGCAGTAACCTTCGCCGGCACGGTGTTCGGCAAGGATGAGATCAGAATCGTCAACTTCGGTGGATATGAAGTGGATTTTGAACCAACCCCGTATATGCTTATAATACAAAACTATGACAGGCCCGGTGTTATCGGAAGAATAGGGACAATTCTCGGAGAAGCCAATGTTAATATTGCCACCATGCGGGTCAGCCAGAATCGCAGGGAAGGAAAGGCCCTGATGGTATTAAACATCGATCATGATGTATCTCCGGAAACCATAAAGCGAATTGAAGAGGTGGACAACATATTGAAGGTAAGCTTAATAAAACTATAAAAAATTCCGGCGTACAGCCGGATTTTTTTTGCCAAAAATTAAGTTTTAAATCTACTTATCTTTTTTTTTGCAATGAGGGATAATAATCATACAAAACATAAATGGGGGTTGATGAGGATATCGGAAAGATGCTAAGCGGGATCAAAAGCGGTTCCTTATCGGGCTTGCCCGTTATTTGTGCAAAAACGGGTAAGAAGATGGGAGTGATTGTTGATATCGTATTTAAACCGGGCCGAAAAAAAATAGAGGGCATTGTTATATCGGGATATGGTCTGGTAGAGCGAAAAAGATATATTCCCCTTGAGCAGATACGCACCATCGGGAAGCATGCGGTTATTGTTGAGCTACCCCAATCACCTTCTGAAAGCAAATCCCCCGGCTTTTTCAACCGGGCCAGGGGAATATACGGCAACCATATTGTAGGCTATCAACTGGTAAGGGGCGACGGACAGGAATTGGGGCAAATTAGCGATATAATACTTAATCCCAATGATGGGAGCGTTGAAGGATACGAGGTGTCAAAGGGGATAATCGAGGATATTATAGAAGGTCGGTCCATCCTCCCCTACGATGCTTTAAATTCCGTCAGCAATGATGCGGTAATCGTATCAATTGAACAGACTGACCAACTTCAACCATATAACAAGGGAATCAAAGGAATGCTCGAGGCAGAAAGAAATTGAGAAAGGAGTGGTTAATCCGTGAATAAATACCTGAGAGGCTTTATAGCCGGAAGCATGATGGGCATTGCAGCAGGGATACTGTTTATGCCCCATAAAAACGATGAGATGAAGAAGAAGGTATTTAACAATGGAAGGAACATTGTTGGAAGCGCTGCACAGATGATGGCAGACATGATAACCGAGATGAGGCGGAACAAATAGCTTGAGATAGGCCCAAAAATGGGTCTATCTTAAATTATGCAATAATAAAATGAGGGCTGCTAACAAGTGAAATCATATAAGCGATCAGTAATTATCAGCCTGTTTGCTCTTCTTCTTTTTCTTTTTGTTTGCATCATAATCAGGCACTGTGAAAAATTATCCGGTGTTCTTAAAATTGTAGTGTTCGCCATCGGGCTTTCCTATGTGCTGGTACCAGCGGCAGAATTGCTGGAAAGGTACGTTCCCGCAACTGCTGCTATACTGCTGATTTTCTGTGGACTGTTTTTTATCTTGATCATCATAGTTGTATCCATCTTTCCGCCCTTTATTTCCCAGCTGGCTTCATTGAATGCCTACATCCCGGAGCTTGTTTCCGAGTTAAAGGCATTCGCCGGAGGAATTCAATCCGTTCTGGAAAAAGCAGGGTTCAACTATACCGTTCATAAAAGCATTGAGGAAGGTATGGGAGTCCTCCAGGAACGCCTGATAGGATTAACGCCTGATATTGTTGAAAAGCTGATTGACGGTGCAGCTGGCCTGCCCGAGCTTTTTTTGATTCCCATACTGAGCTTTTATTTTCTGAGAGACAGAAAATATTTTAAAAAGATCGCCATAAGGCTTATTCCTTTACAGTACAGAAAGAGTATAACACGCACTTTTGCCGAAATTCATCACATACTTCACCGCTTTATAAGGAGCCAGATTATAACATCCCTTGTTATCGGTATTTTCACCACAATAGGATTCCTGCTTATACGCCTTCCCTATGCCCTGGTTTTGGGAATTATATCCGGAATCTTTGAAATTATACCCTACTTTGGCCCCTGGTTGGGAGCAATCCCCGCGGTTATAATTGCCATAATAAATGCTCCGTCAAAGATTATTTGGACAGTAGTGGTGGTAATAATTGTCCAACAGCTGGAAGGAAACATTATAACGCCGAAAATCATGGGAGATCATGTAGGCCTTCACCCGGTATATATCATCATTTCCCTGTGGATCGGCGGAATGTTTTTTGGAATACTTGGCATGCTCTTTGCAGTTCCGGCAGTTCTTATAATCCGCGTAATAGTCAAAAACATCTATCTCAGCATAGTGAGCATATCACCATAAAGTTAACTAGTTCTCATTGAAAAAGTTAAAATATTTTTTATTACAATC